>JBBQSW010000189.1:0-7320 GCA_038213575.1 Chitinophagales bacterium
TCCCGTTGAACCAAACCAGGAGCAGCGCCCAATACGATGTCACTTATCCTTATTACGGTTATATTCCTGCACTCCCGGACCCGGAATTGCAAGGAGCTGATTTGCTCAACTTGCAGAACTTTATTTCCGCCGACTCCCGGCAGACCAGTGCCGATTCCTCAGATTTTTTCTTGCAATCGGTTCCGAATGCCTATAACATGGGGACAAACCTTTATTACAAAGCCACACAACTGGCTTTTGGACTTCAACAATACCAAGGCTTAAAAGGCATCCCGAATTGGCGGGGAAAGGGCCCTACGGTGGACAAGGACACCGCACTTCGGGACATTGTTGGCTTTATAAAAGCAGACCTTGAAGACTTTTTCACCGCCAAACGCGACAGTGCCCTGGCTTTCCAATGGAAATATATTGACGCCAAAGGCAGTGATGTTTATGGCTTTCAAAGGGTGGAAAACCCTGGCATGGCGCCGCCTGTAGTATTCCCTTGTGATACACTTAATCCCCTCAACACATCTTGCAACCCCAATGACCCCTTGAATAATGATTTACAAACGGGGCCTTATTGGGAACTTACCCAAGCGGCTTTCAAGCAATCTCAAACGGACAAAAAAAATCCTTACCTAGTGTTGAGAAATGTGGATTTTACGGTCAATAAGTTTTTAAATACCGCGCCTTCCATAAATCAAATTTTGCACCTTTCCTGGCAGCAACATCTTCAATCTACCGGCAAAAACTACCCCAGTTTTCCCTTATATGTATTCTTTGCTCCTTCAGAAAAAAACGCAGACCCAACAAAAATAGGGGACTGGACCCAATGCGTATGGACGAAGGAAGACACGTCTAAGATCGGCTTGTATATAGGTAATAATATAGGTATAGGTGGCGGCCCTGGGATGAATGAAGACTCTGTCCAATGGAGGATTGAGTCCTTTAATTATAATGGGGGGCAGGCATTTCATCCGAATCTTATCTCCTCTGGGCGAAAAGATATTCTTTTTGTTTATGATTGCGGGGCTGATTGTAACACTTTTTATAGTACATGTGGCGTAGATAAAAAAACACGTCCGGGCGCTCCCCCAAATGAATGGAAATTCTTGTTTGGCCCCTGCCACTTTGGTGGGAAAGACCGCCGATTTATCGCTTATGACCCTACTTGGAACACCATGCTTGGCAACAACTCCTGGTACGGCTCTACCGAAAACATGGCAGACCACCATTTTGGATGGGGTTATATTATCAAGGCGGCAGCTTTTGTTGCCCAATTTGGGGACGACCCTAGCTGGGCCAGTCAGGATAGATGGGGCGAGCTTGTAAACCTGTTGATCCGCGACGTGATGGACTGGCGAAAACCGGGAAGCAGTCCCGGCACATATAATTTCGTGCGCAACAAATACCTGAACCCCGTGGAAGGGCACATGTATGCCGATGGTTGCGGCGCAGGAGGCATTGGAAACAATGAGGAATCCTCTTCAGAATCCATCAATTTTTCCGAAGCTTGTATCGAATGGGGCACAGCAACCGGGCAACCCGACATACGGGATCTCGGAATATTACTGCGCTCAATGTACACACAGGCCGTTCCAATGTACTGGTTCAATGTGGACGGAGATGTATTGCCTTCAACATCCGCCGACCAGTCATTTCCCATAGCAGGAAGAATTTGGGGCGGCGGCAACGATCATGATACTTTCTTCTCGGGAGGCGGGTCTGGTTCAGACAAGGGTTGCTTTTCCAGGAACAGTGATCTAGTAGCGATTCAGACGCTCCCATTGCACGCCGGCACGCTGAGACTTTCCACTTTTAAATACAATTCGAATTTAAATGCAAAGCAATCTCCGCTTCAGGAAGCCTGGAAGACCATTACAAACGCTGGAGGGCCATATTGCAGTCAAGAAAAGTGCTATTTGTCGTCCCTTTTGGGTTTTCAGTCTTTGTTTGATCCAGAGCAAGCCCTGGTCAACTTCAACCAAAACACCCTTAGTAATGGGCATGGGTTCAAAAACTGGTACAATTACAACCCCGCAAATGGCGGCTTGAGCACCCCCAACGACCATTCTTACGCCGCTACTTATTCCTTCATTAACAGCATGAAAAAATTAGGGCCAGCGACAGAGAAACAACTTTCCAGTAAGGAATCCAATCCTTTTTATATGCCTTTGGCCGATGGCTCCTTTCTGGTGTATAATTATACAAAAAAAGAACAGCGTTTTACGATAGGGGGAAAGCAAACACCTTTGGTTCCGCCGCTTCGTTGCATACAAGTGTCCATGAAATAAAGGGCGGGACATATTCCACCAGCATTCAACCGCACCTACCAAGAGTCAAACAACTAGTGCTGCATCCGGTAATTGGCTTGTGAATCAGCCAGCGAGACAGATTTTTTCTTCCAAACTTGACGGCACACCCCTGCCCAAAGGTACCTATCGATGGAAATTTTCAGGAAATAAGGGATACTGGATGGCTACGCGGCACCCACTTTTATTAACATTCCAACCATTCATTTCGAACAATGCAAGACATTCAGGAATCAATCAAACAACGAAACCCTATTCACAAAGACGTAGACATCTCCTGCGTTAGAGCCATCGCCCAGGCAGCGATCAATGTCGAGCTTTTCACGATCCCGCTGTACATGACCTCGATGTATTCCATTTACGGGCTTCATGAAATCAGGAGCTCGGACAATAACTTTTATGCAGGCCGGTTGTGGCCCGGCGCAGCGCCTATCAACAATCCACAAACGCCCAATGAGAAGGCTTTTAACATGATCTTCAGGGTGTTTATTGAGGAAATGCTGCACTTGCAGATGGCCGCCAATATAGCCAGCTACATTGGAGCTAAGCCCAACTTCAACAGCCCGATGCTTCAAAACCCCGATTTTGGCTGGAATTGCTATGATAGCACCATCATTCCACATATCCTGGATTTTCAGGATTGCACTAGCGACTATAAAAAACTCCGGGTAAAGCTGGACGCTATGAATGCCAGCCAGGTCGAACTTTTCTTGGCCATAGAAGAAGCCCAGACTGAAGCCGAAAAACACATAGATCCGGCGAAGAAAAAAAAATACTTTCAAGCCGTCCCAATTGCCAACTGGACCAAGGACAAGACAGAAAAAGACCTGCCGCTTTTCGGCTCTATCGGGTGGATGTACACCTGCTTTTGGGATTATCTGGAAATTGAATACACAGATGGTACCTCACTGCTTGATCTCCTAATCACAAAACCTCAAAGAGACCAGTTTAACATAGCCAATTCGGATAGTCACCCATATAAAGAATACCCTGGAATAGATGCCACTCTGGATATTACCTCATCCTTGAAGGCAAAGATTTTAAATATGATCGATGCCATCACGGATCAGGGGGAAGGCAAAGAGGTAGTGGCGTTTATCACGGCGCGTTGGAATTTACAAACTTTACAAAGAGTAAAAAAGCAATTTCAAGTTGACCCTGAAGCGCTTGACAAAGACTATCCAGGCACGGATGGAAAAAGGTCCGGAAAAGCGGCGGCGCGAATTGACAATGCAGGCTTTGATCATTTTGAAGTTTTTACAAATGTGAAAAAGATAATCTTAGAAAAGGATGGTTATATCACCTGGGATATCTGGCATCAGAACAATGCCAATCAATGGACGGCTCAAATGCTGTGTCCTGGGGGAATGGAAACGCTCAATATTCCAAATGCAACCGAGGTGGCTGAGGCGCTTAATGAACTGAAGGAACAAGATTTTGACAACAAAAATTACAAGCTGCTGAGTCAGGCAGCCGTAGGCACGATCAAGGGAATTACCACCCAACTGAATCTATATTGGCAGGATCAATCCATTCCATTCCCAGAGCCAGCCATGTATGGATCGGGGGACCGGGTAGCGCTCTGCTGGGCAGTCATGGGGAAAGTTCCTAAATTATCGCAGGGTATTGCCAACCCGAAAACGGGGGAGTTGAGTCATGCCTGTCAGGGCATGGATCTATCCAAACTGCCCAGCGATACCGATCAATGTGCATCAGCTGAAATTTATCACAACTGTAAAGGTTCCAATGGTTGTAAGACGGAAGGCGGCTGCGGTTTTGTAAGCAGTTATCTGGGAGGTAGTAACTGCGGAAATCTCACGGGCTTTATGTGGAGCGCCCCGGCCAACAACCAATGTGCCGGCAAAGGTGGGTGCTCGGTGCCGATTTCAGCATCACAACTCTTTCCAATTAACAATAGCAGTTATACCATGATCTTGTATGATTTTGGGCCTGCTCCCGACTTCATACCGAAACCCTTGGATACAAAAGGAGAGCCTGACTTTTATCAGAAAGGAGACTCTGTCGATGCGATTGCCTGGAAGGCTTATTGTGATGTTATGAAAGTCAGATTTCCGGATCAGCCGACGCCCCAAAAGCCGGCGATCAGTACCATTCGGCTGGCATTTCCGCCTGCCACTTAAACCAACTATAACACCGTGACAACGTGAAAAAAAACGATCAAGCACAACAACGCCTGGGCCTGCCAAATTTAGGCCTGGGCGTTGGCCTGCGGTCCAAGCATTTTCCTTACCTGATGAACAATGACGATCCGTTGGTGGATTGGTTCGAGATTATCAGTGAAAACTATATGGACAATTACGGGTATGCCCGATACGCCCTCCAGCAAATCGCAGCAAAACGCCCGGTCGTCATGCACGGAGTTTCCATGAACATCGGCAGCACCGATCCGCTCAATCTCGACTATTTGACACGGTTGAAGAAACTCGCCGACATCATCCAGCCAAAATGGATTTCGGACCACTTGTGCTGGACCGGCATGGCACACCTCAATACGCACGACCTGCTGCCAATGCCGCTTACGGAGGAAAGCCTGCACCATGTGATCCAGCGGGTAAGGCAGGTGCAGGATTTGCTCGAACGCCCTTTGGTGCTGGAGAATCCCTCTACTTACCTGGAGTTCAAGGAATCCACCATTGCAGAGTGGGAATTCCTCTCCGCGCTGGCTACATCAACCGGATGCGGCTTGCTGCTGGATGTTAATAATGTCTATGTATCTGCCTATAACCATGGGTACAGCGCGGAGCACTACATTCGAAACCTGCCACATCGGCATATTGTTCAGATCCATATTGCAGGGCCCTCCGATTGTGGCGATTATCTGATCGATACGCATGACAAACCCGTACCCACGCCCGTGTGGCAGTTGTACAAACTCGCCCAGGATTTGACCGGAGGCGTCTCTACCCTGCTGGAATGGGATGCCAATATCCCCGACTACCCCGAGCTCGTAGCCGAGCTGCACAAGGCCAGGCAAGTGCTGCGCGGCGATATCCCCGCCATGAGTTTACAGCGCCCGGATACCGCCCAGGTAGTCTCCAATCCAGTTAATTTTCAACGCATCGATGCCTATGGATGATCAGTCCCTACAGGCCATCCAGCATTGGATGACAACGGTGATGACCACCCGCGGCAACCTGGAGGAAAAACTCCAAACGGCTGCCAATGCCTTCCAGCTGCATCTTGATGACGTGGTAGCGTCCAAAAGAGGGCTGTCGGCTGGCCGGCGGCTCCAAATTTATACTTCCGGTTATGTCCTGCGCCTGCTGGACTGCCTCAAAGGTGAATTCCCTGGGCTTCTGGCATTCATGGGCGAAGCCTTATTTGAAGTATTTGCCAAAGCATACATCGTTAACTCGCCGCCGCAATCGTGGAGCCTGCTTTACCTGGGCCAGGGTTTCCCGCGGTTCCTGCGCGATACGCGGCCAAAGCATGGGCCAGGCGATCCCCAAAACGAGGATCTGCTGGATCTGCCGAATGAAATAGCTGCATTCGAGCGCATCCGGACCGAAGTCCAACACGCGAAAGGAACCGAAGACCTTCCGGCGTCAATGTCCCATGACTCCACCGAGCCATTGGAATATCTGTACTACGATATTAAAGTCCAGGTTGCGCCCTGCCTGCGGCTGCTCCGGCAGGAGTTTTATTTGCCCGACTTTCTGAAAGGACTCCAGCGAGGCGAAATGCCTCCAATACCCGCACGAAAGACCACGTACCTGGCGGTAACGCGACGAGACTTCAGTCTGCGCACGCTCAACCTCGAGCCCTGGCAATATGCGTTTCTTCAGGCTTGTACCGACCCGGCTTCCATTCGGCAGGCGGCAGCAAAAGCCGCCACGGAAAGTAGTGCTGACGTAAAAAAGATTCTGTCCTCCTTGCTCGTCTGGTTACCTATGGCCATGGACAATGGTTGTTTAATGCGATATTCCGGCGTTTGAATTTTTATAGGCGCATCGAGGGTTTGGAGGATTTTGATGAGTTTTTTTCCGATCATAGGAAGGGGAATGGGCTAACGATTAAGACAAGGCATATAGAATTGAATTAGAGTGATTTATGCAGCGAAATACGCTTTCTATTCGGGTGAATGTACGCGGTTTTGGGCTAACAAGTGGTGAAATTTGTCTTTGGTGGGGGAAGATGGGTGGGGGATATTTGTACCATAGAAAGCGGCAATAATTATTTAGGCAAAGGAGATACCGAAATCAGTTGCCTTTAAAATTTGAAATCGCACGCAATCTTTTTTTAACACTTAAACATTTTTAACCATGTCAAAAGGAAAAACGCCCCGCTCTTCTGCGGAAATTGCAGCAATGGTAAAAGCAGCAGTCAAAACTTACCAAATTGAAGTTACAAACATTAATAATGGTCCTGCGTGGTTGGGACAACCCACCAACGTTAACGACGTATGGTATTGTCCTCAAGTATTCGATCAAGGCAGTGCTGCGACTTTTACCGAAATATCCGACCCAGCCTATCCTGGTTGGGTGTACCTCGTATGCGGAGATCAATATTTGTCGTTTACCTCGATGGTTTATAGGGATTATTATCTAGATTTTTCGTCCGCTGCGTCGGCAGCCTGGTTTTACTTCGATTCAGATGGCCATATGCGGATTACCGCCCAATTGACTAATTCCGTTGGTTATTTATCCTTCTGGGGTGACGGGTCAGATGGCTGGTGGTTCAGTGAGAATGATGGCGAAAGCGGTTACACCAAATGCACGGTAACAGTGCACTCTAATTAAAACGATTTATTCTTCGAACCTGTGGAGAACCGATAAAATATATGGTTTTATCTGGTTTGCTACAGGTTCGAAGTCTTTGTAAATCTTCGAACAGAATGACCAAATTCTTATTCACAAAGCCTTGGGAACAAGGCAAAAAAAATTCAAAATGGAAGGCATTAAACACATAGTTTATCTCATGCTGGAAAATCGATCTTTTGACAGCGTATTGGGATTTTTGTACGAAAAAAACGAGCAAAAAAAGATACATTTTATTCCAAATACCC
>JBBQSW010000190.1:0-7293 GCA_038213575.1 Chitinophagales bacterium
GGTTGAATATATTCTAAACGCACATTCAACCCCATTCGGGGTTGTTACACACACGCCCTCCCCGAATTTCATTCGGGGCTATTCATGTTTGACCCTTTCAGGGTCTTAAGTCAATGACATTGACCTGAAGGGGACAGGGCAGACGCATATAAATTTGAAGATTAAATCTCCAAACACAGATTTCTGAATACTCTCTTGCCATCAATTAAATTAACAATCACCAATCCACCAATCACCAATCCACCAGTCCACCAATCACCAATCCACAGTCCACCAATCCACAATCCACCAATAACCAATCCACCAATAACCATCAGGGATGCAAAAATTCTTCGCTTTCTTAAAGCAATTCATCAACTTCTTCCGCAGTCACGGCGACGACGACCGTAGCCTGATGGAAAAGATGCGTGATAAGTATCGGCTCGTGATAATGAACGACGACACCTTCGAGGAGGTCACGTCCATCAAACTCACGCCCTTGGCTGTGTATGTTGGGCTTAGCACGCTCATCGTAGGCACCGCCATTTTGGTTACGATGCTCATTATTTGGACGCCGTTGAAGCGCTATATTCCGGGTTACGGTGATTTCACGCGCGATTCTGAAATTGCCGAACTGACGGGCAAAGTGTCAAGTATGGAAAATGAGATGGAAGCCTCCCGTCGCTACAACGAGAACATTCGGAACATCCTGACAGGCAATGTGGAAAGTATGACTGAATCAGCCGTCAAAAAACAAGGCCAGCCGGAAAACCCCGCAGACACGATGCCCAAAGACGTGGACCGAATTCCGGAAGACGAAAAACTGCGCTCCGCCGTCGCTACGGGCACCTTTACCGCTGATCCCAAGACCGCCGCTCCCGCGCCCCTAACCAGCCTCTCCAGCAATATTCCGCTAGAGCAATTGTTCTTCATGCCCCCCGTGAGTGGCGAGATCACCGCAAAGTTTGATTTGTCAAAAAACCACTTTGGGATTGATGTGGCCGCTCCGAAAAATACGGCCGTGAAAAGTGCTGCCGATGGCTCAGTCATCTCAGCAGGCTACACCGTAGAAACTGGCTACAGCATCGCCGTGCAGCACCCGAACAATGTCGTCACCATTTACAAGCACAACTCCGTGCTTTTACGCCGTGAAGGCGACAACGTGAAAGCCGGCGAAGCCATCGCCATCATCGGAAACTCAGGCGAAAACACTTCCGGGCCACACATTCACTTTGAACTTTGGCACAAAGGCCGAGCAGTGGATCCGGCGCTTTACATTAATTTTCAGTAGCGGGTTGAGCGGGTTGAGGGGTTGAGATGGTTGAGGGGATACCCGCAGGGCAAACGCATGAACATTAAGCGGTGTAAGCTGCTGCGTTACCGCCGAGGGTTGGCTTCGCATCGAAGTGCGCGTTTACGAAACCTTTTTTGGGTTTCGTAAACGTTCCCAAGCGAATAAGGCCTTCTCTCCCAGCGTACGTTTACGAAACCCAAAAAAGGTTTCGTAAACAACTTAATCACCTTTTATGCAAAGCCGTCGCTCGGCGGTATAGCAGCAACAATCTCAACACCTCAACCCTCTCAACATCAAGTGACTCTATTCCCGCCAGGCAAAACCCGAATCAGGGCGATGGCTAGAAATGTCAAAATTGAGATCATGGCTGTAAGCAGTGGGGCAACAAATATCGGGTGGGCCATGCTATGCCAGTATCCCAGTTTACCGCAGTAATCCATCACCAATACATGTGCGAAGTAGATGCCGAAACTCGCTGTCGAAAAATCGCGCTCTATGTCCAGCAGCGGTTTGCTGTTGAATGCGGTTTTGGCAAATAAAAACCATCCTATGGCCGAAATGGCCACATTGGGTGTTAGGTAATCGTAGAAATATACGTTGGTATGGCCTTTCCAGAAAAAAGCATTGACAAAATAGGATGCCAGCATGGTGCCAGCCGTTCCTATTGCGATAAAGCCAATGGGGAGGTAGCGATGAACCGTGATCGATGAATTTTGAACAGCCGTATTTTCTTCGTTCTTTTGCTCAGTTCCATGGTTCATAATCACACGATTGCCAAGGAAATAGCCCATCACAAAATAGCCGCAATTGTTCGTAAAAAGTTCGAAATAGATGCCCATAGGCATTTGAGCGAAAGTGTACAGGGCTTTCGCTACCCAGGTTCCAATGGACCACATCACGATGAAGTACAGGAAGTCTTGATTGCTGGCAGTGCGTACCCAAGGGCGTAAAATAGGGTATACCAAATACAATCCGATGATGAGGTAGATAAACCACAAATGGTAATGTACCGGCCCGGTTACGATGCTTTTGAGTGCTTCTCCAAGGGTAGCAGGGCTTCCTTTGGCCATGTAGTTGTAGAAACAATAGATAAGCATCCAGAACACGGCAGGAATCACCACCCGCGAGAATCTTTTTTTCAAAAAATCGGGCAGTGGATAGTCTTTCCCCAGCAAAAGATAGCCGCTCAACATAACGAATAAAGGCACGGCGGGACGGGTAAGGGAGTTCCAAAAATTGCCTGACCACCACCAGAAGCCGTTAAAATCGAGCCCTTCACCATGGGCAATGGGGGCAGCTACATGGATGCCGATGACCATCACCGTGGCAAGGTTGCGTAGACGGTCGGGCCAGGGGGAAAGGTTAATTAATCTGACATGACCACCATTTTTGCCTTCTGTGGCTTTAGAGAAGGCGGGTAAATCGCTATGAGTTGGCTGTTCGCTCATACTTGTAAAAGCATGGTTTTCTTATTTCAAACTGCGTCCAAGGTACAACGCTTAACAACTTACATTTGCCGAAAATATCTCGTATCTTATGAGCAACAAAACTGCCGTCATCACAGGCGCTACCAAGGGACTCGGCCGCGCCATTGCTGAAATATTCGCCCAAAACGGCTTCGACCTCTGCGTTTGTGCTCGCACGGAAACCGATTTGGAAGCGATGGAACGCGATTGGTTCGAGCAATTCCCGCAGCAAAAACTGCACACCTTTTCTGTGGATGTGAGCAAAAAATCGGAGATCCGGGAATTTGGGGTATTCGTACGCAGCGTATTTCCACAACTAGATGTGCTGATAAACAACGCGGGTATATTTATGCCCGGCAAAATTTCTGAAGAACAGGAGGGCACGCTCGAAACCCAATTGGAAACCAACTTATACAGTGCCTATCACCTCACCCGGGCCTTGTTGCCGATAATGATCCCCCAGGGCCGGGGGCATATTTTCAACATGTGTAGCATTGCCAGTTTCATGGCCTCCCCCAATGGCGGCTCGTACAGCATCAGCAAATTTGCCCTGCTCGGCTTTTCCAAGGTCCTGCGTGAAGAGATGAAGCCCAAAGGCCTGAAAGTTACCTCCATTTTACCCGGTGCAACCTGGTCGGATTCTTGGGCCGGGGTGGATCTGCCCTACGAGCGCCTCATGCAAGCCAGTGATGTAGCCAAAGCGGTTTGGGGCTGTTATGATATGAGCGATGCGGCAGTGGTGGAGGAATTGACCCTGAGACCCTTGTTGGGGGATTTGTGATTTGAGGGCCTTGCAACAAGCTCCTCCGGGCCGAAAAAATTGCCAATACCCCATTATCCAATCCGCCAAATCCAATAATATGAACTTACTCAATGGGCTCTTTCCTTTGGGGCGTGACAATGCTGAAGAAGGCCGATTTACAAACCTCCGTGCAGAAGCTATCCTAAAAACCTTGAACCGTTTGGAGCTGCGCATTTTCGAGCGTTTTCCCGAATCAGGGTTGTTGGGCGTGTGCAAGGAATTCAACCAACTATCGGTCACGTCTGAGGAGCTGTCGCGTAGGCTACAAAAGCCTTTATGGCCCGTTCGGCTCGCGGCAATCGCTGCCGCGGCCCTCCTTGTAGGGCTGGTGACATGGGCGTTGGGACAACTTGTACAGAATTTTCAATTGGATGCAAGCGGTGTTTTTCACCTTTTACAGACAACGGAATCGGCCATCAATGAACTGATTTTTTTGGGTTTAGCCATTTTTTTTCTGGTCAACCTTGAGGCCCGTATCAAACGCAGATCTGCCTTGCAAGCGCTCCACCAGCTGCGGAGTATTGCCCATGTGGTTGACATGCACCAGTTGACCAAAGACCCCGCCTTTCTGCTCTCCAAGCACAAAATTGCCGAGACAGAATCGTCGCCTCAGCGCTCACTCACGCGCCACCAACTCATGCGTTACCTGGAATATTGTTCTGAGCTGCTCGCGCTCAATGCCAAAATAGCCGCCCTTTTTGCACAAAACACCGACGATGCCGTGGTGCTCAGCGCAGTGAACGACCTTGAACTCTTGGTTCAGGGGCTCTCTGCCAAAATCTGGCAGAAAATAATGATACTGGACCTTTCGGCTGAGTAAGCGGTAGGTTTTGACAATGAGCAGATTGTGCTCACCCAGATGTTAAAAAAACTGAAATGCTTGGAAATGACTTTCAAGGTGTTGTTTGTTTGCCCTCCCTATATCTTCAAAAAGCCTATCCAGCAGACAAGCAAGAACCCAAATTATATGCTTTCTCATGATAAATGACAGTTTTTGTTGCAACAAAAGCAAGGGTTTTCCCCCATTAATCTACGAAAAGTTTAATTTTTTTGCAAAAAAGTTTTGAGAGAAGATAAGGCTTTGCTACTTTTGTGCGCCTCACTCTAATACCACGAGCCGATTGACCGACTCACCGAACCGGGAAAATCAGCGGCACACGATCGCCTTAGTCTTCAAGATTTTTAATCTCAGCGCTTTCGTACGCCGGAAAGATTCGCAAACCAGAGGCACAGAATCGATACTGATTTCCTCGGAAAACAACAACAAAATGGGCAGGAAAGAGAAATTTGTTTACAACATTCACACCCTTACCTACGAGAAAGTAGTTGTCCCCTTAAAAACCCGCATTTGGAAAGTATTCGGATTGTTTTCCGTTGTACTTATCACTTCCCTTGGTATGCTTGCCGTTTTTTACACCATCTTCCCTTCACCGCGTGAAGGAGATTTGATGCGTGAAATTGGCCAGTTGGAATCCAAATACAAGCAGATGGGCGCACAAGTAGACATGATGTCCAAAGTGCTGGCCAATGTTCAGGAACGCGACGCAAGTGTTCACCGTACCGTTTTCGGTATGGATCCGATTGATCAGGATGTGTGGCATTCGGGGGTCGGTGGCCACGAAGCGCACCCTGAACTGGCCGCTTTCGAATTCGGCGGCAACGCCGTTGGTGAAGCCCTCGAAAAGATTGACATCCTCAGCCGCCAACTTGCACTCCAGAGCAAATCGCTTGATACCATCCAAAACCTGGCACGCAATCAGGAAAAAATGTTGGCCTCTTTGCCCAGCATCAAGCCTGTGCGCGAAGACAAACTACAGAAAAGTATCGGTACGCTCTCCGGTTTTGGATACCGAATCCATCCCGTTTACAAATTCAAAAAATTCCACGCTGGCCTTGACTTCCCGGCGCGTGTTGGTACCAACATACAGGCCGCAGGCGACGGAGTGGTGGTTGAGGCAGGCTGGCACCAAGGCTATGGCAATTGCGTGAAAATCAGCCACGGATTTGGCTACGAATCACTTTACGCCCACATGAACAAAATGACCGTGCGCCCAGGCGAACACGTCAAAAAAGGCAACAAAATTGGCGAAGTGGGTGACACCGGCCTTTCTACGGCCCCACACCTTCACTACGAGGTACACTACAAAGGCAACCCAATCAACCCAATCAATTTCTGCATGGACAAACTCACACCGCAGGAATACCAACAACTGGTGGCTGCCGCCAACGTTGCAAATCAATCACTGGACTAATCCGTTCTACCCAATAATATATTCCATCGTTCAAATAGAAACGATAAACAGCAGTGTTAAGAGCGGGGCGCATTTGTGT
Source organism: Chitinophagales bacterium (assembly GCA_038213575.1). Lineage (GTDB taxonomy): Bacteria > Bacteroidota > Bacteroidia > Chitinophagales > Saprospiraceae > M3007. The sequence continues at coordinate 5,873 of JBBQSW010000190.1, forward strand.
CCCGCTCTTTTTTTAGCTTTGATTCATCGGTAATAAGTCTAAACCTGCGATTTTTTATTCCACCAGAACAAAGCCTGCCCACAAATACGGATTAGGTTCATTCTCCTTTAATGTCTGCTGCGCATGGTTGAATGCATCGCGCAATGATTCCTTCTTTTCCAGCCAGTTTTGGTAAAAAAGCCGCATCAGTTCCTGCGTCTGCTCATCGGGAACTTCCCATAAGGAGACGATTAAGAACTTCGCTCCGGCTATGCGGAAGGCCCGCTGCAAGCCGTAAACCCCCTCACTGCCCACCACATCGCCCAAGCCCGTTTGGCAGGCGGATAAAACGGCCAGTTCGGTGTTTTGCAGGTTGAGGTCGCGCACTTCGTAGGCCACCAGCATCCCATCCTCAAAGTTGGTGAGCGGTCGCTTGTTTTTGTAGTAATAATTAGCGCCTGCCAGCACTAAGCCTGAACGCAGCATGGGGTCGTCCAATAGTTTGTACGTTGGTTCTGTACCGATAAGGACTTTAGGTGGGTCTTTTTTCGGGTCTGGATAAGCGAACCCATGCGTAGCCAGGTGCAGTATGAGCGGCGAGTGCGTCTGGATTCCTATCTGCTTAAACCGTTCTTCACTGGCGTAAAAATCTTTTCGCAACTCAGTGCGAAAACCGGCTCGCAACAGCAAGGTGTTGACTACATCGGCTTCGCGACCTGTGGAAGCCAGCGTATCCCAAGACCCATCGGAGTTACTGCTGCCACGCACTTTGGTGCTCGACGGATCCGTAGTGATGTAGCGGAAGTTGCCGTCTTTGGGCTGATAATATCCAGTACTGTCCATAGGTTCAGCTGGGTTCGCAAGGGTGTAAGCAAGACTGTCCATGTCGTAAGTGATGCCTCCATATATAACCGCAGAAAGAGGCGGAGCGAGCATGGAGTCCTTGGGCATGCGCGCGAACGACTGGTTGGCGAGATGCCCGCTCAGCAATTCGCGGGTACTACCAACGCGCACCCATTGCCGACCCTCGGAGAGTAATTGTTTGGATTCATCCTGCAGCGCAGCGGGGTTAATGCGGTAGAGCAGTCCTGCAGGGGAGTAGTAAATGGTCTTCACCTCGCGCAATAAGGGTTCGAGGGGCTGCCTCAGTAGTTGACGCAAGTCAGGGCTATTGCCGTAGAGATCTTTGATGGCAAGTTTTTTGTCGAATCCAGATCGGTTGAAGAGGGTTTGGAGTTCTCGTTCTTCAAAGAGGGGGATGAAGTGGGGCATTGTATCATCCGGCAGTAATACGAGCGCAGCGTACAGGATGCTGTCTGTAGGATTGGGGGAGTAATAGCGATAGTGGATGAACTCCACGGCCGCTTCGCCAGCTCGCAAACGGTCCCGAACATCCTGCCAGTCCGCTGCTCGTAGCGCTTCCTTAAACCTGGGCAAGTTAC
>JBBQSW010000191.1:0-7290 GCA_038213575.1 Chitinophagales bacterium
ACTCGCGAGGGAAATTCGTGCCGACGTGATCTTAATAGATGAAGACTTGGGCAGAAAAATTGCCCTTCGTTACCAACTTCAGCCTGTTTGGCATTCTGGACATTTCGCTAAAAGCCAAACAGGCTGGACTAATCACATCTGTCAAACCATTGATGGATGAACTGATGCAAACAGCAAGGTTTTTCATAGGCACCAAACTCTATAATGATGTGTTGTCACTAGCAGACGAAAGGCTTTAGAATATCTTCGATTCTACCTAATCCAGCCCTTTTCTACCTTCACCCCCGCAAAATTCTTTCCTTTCCATGACAAAACTGACCCGGCTCTATCTCCCGCTCGCCCTATCGTTCATCATTCAAAGTTCAGCGTTCTCCCAACAAACCTTCCCCACCCCTGCCCCTTCCGACGAACGCACCGGTCTCCACGCTTTCACCAACGCCACCATTTACATTGACTACAAAACCCGAATGGAAGGCGCTACGCTTCTTATACGCGACGGCAAAGTCGTAGCCGCTGGGCTTAATTTAGTGGTCCCGAAAGACGCCGCCACACACGATTGCACGGGCAAAACCATCTATCCCTCGTTCATTGACCTGTACGCTGCCGACTACGGGGTGTCTATACTGACCCGAGAGGGTGCCGCCGGAGGCAGAACCGCGCAGTTTTTTTCTAATAAAAAGGGAGCGTATAGCTGGAACCAAGCCATGCGCGCCGAATACAACGCCGCAGAAGAATTCAGCACCGATGCCAAAGCCGCAGAGGAATGGCGAAAACTGGGTTTTGGCGCCCTGCTCACCCACCGGGCCGATGGCATTTCCCGCGGCACCGGCGCCCTTGTAATGCCGGGCGACTTGCGCGAACACGAAATGATCTTGGCCGAAAAGGCCAGTCATCACTTGTCCTTTAACAAAGGCACCAGCACCCAGAATTATCCTTCCTCGCTCATGGGCATCATTGCGTTGCTGCGCCAAACTTATCTGGACGGACAGTGGTACAAAACGGAGGGTTACAAGGAAGAAGAAAATCTTTCCCTCGACGCCTGGAATGCAGTGCAGGGTTTGCCCCAAATCTTTGAGGCTGGCGACAAATTTGACATGCTTCGTCTGGCCCGCATCGGACAGGAATTCGGAGCCAATTACATTGTCAAATCCGCTGGAAATGACTACCAGCGCCTGAGTGAAATTGTGCTTACTGGCTACCCGCTCATCGTGCCGCTCAATTTCCCGGAAGGTTATGACGTGCGCGACCCCTATGACGCGCTCAACACCCCGCTCAAAGACCTCAAACACTGGGAACTTGCCCCGACCAACCCAGCCCGTTTACAATCAGCGGCTGTTCCTTTTTGTCTGACAACCAGCGGTTTAAAAGACAAATCCAAGTTCTGGGAAAACCTGCGCAAGGCCATCGAATACGGTTTGGATGAAGAAACAACATTGAAGGCTTTGACCTACAACCCTGCGAGTTTTGTGAATGCATACGCACAAATAGGAAGCCTTGAACCTGGCAAAATCGCCAATTTCATCCTCACGAACGGCAACATTTTCAAAGCCGAAACCAAGATTCAACAACACTGGGTAAAAGGCCGCGCATTTGACGTTTCGGTGGATAAATCGTTCCCGAAGAGCAGTATGGGGAATTACGATTTGAAGATTGGAAATGACGTTTACACATTGATTATCAAAGGAAAACCTGATTCGCCTGAGGCCCAAATCCTGAAGGCTGACAGTTCAAAAGTCAAAGCCAATTTTTCGTACAATCCCAGCGGTCTGGTGTCGCTTTCGTTTCAGCCAGACACCCTTAAAAAAGGATTCATCGGGCTTTCCGGCACGGTCGGCAATGATGGTTGGACCGGAAATGGCACGCTGCAGGACGGGTCATGGGTTGCCTGGTCGGCTACATTTAGCAAAACCGGCGAACCTGAAAAACCCAAAAAACAAGATCCGGTTCTTGTACCACCCACCCTGGGCGACGTGACTTACCCATTCACTGCTTTTGGCTGGAAAGATAAACCGCGTGAACAAACCGTTTTGATCCAAAACACCACCGTGTGGTCAGGTGAAAAAGAAGGTATCTTGACCAACACCGACGTGTTAATTTCCAAGGGTAAAATCCAGAAAATTGGCCGCAAACTCAACGTGCAAGACAACGCAATTGTAGTCAACGGTACGGGCAAACACCTCACGGCAGGCATCATTGACGAGCACTCGCATATTGCCGCAACCCGTAGTATAAACGAAGGTACTCAGGAGTCTTCCGCCGAGGTGCGCGTGGGCGATGTCATTGATTCTGAGGATATTGACATTTACCGTCAGTTGGCGGGCGGGGTAACTAGCAGCCACATTTTGCACGGTTCGGCCAATCCAATAGGTGGGCAAACGCAACTGCTCAAACTTCGCTGGGGTTTTACGCCAGAGGAAATGAAGTTTCAAAACTGGCCAGGCTTTATCAAGTTTGCCCTCGGCGAAAATGTGAAGCAAAGCAACTGGGGGCGTGAAGGCGGCAGCCGTTATCCTCAAAGTCGCATGGGCGTAGAGCAGGTGTACATGGATTATTTTGCCCGTGCACAGGAATATGCTCGCCTCAAAACTTCCGGCAAGCCCTTCCGCAAAGACCTGGAACTCGAAGCCTTGGCTGAGATCCTGGACTCCAAAAGATTCATCACTTGCCATTCTTATGTGCAATCTGAAATTACCATGCTGATGCGTGTGGCGGAGCAATACAAATTCAAAGTCAACACCTTCACGCATATTTTGGAAGGCTATAAGGTGGCGGATAAAATGGCCAAACACGGTGCAGGCGCTTCCTCCTTTTCCGATTGGTGGGCTTACAAGTTCGAGGTGTACGACGCCATCCCATACAATCCAAAAATCATGACTGACCAGGGTATCATCGTCGCCATCAACTCCGACGATGCAGAGATGGCCCGCCGACTCAACCAGGAAGCCGCCAAATCCGTCATGTACGCCGGTATGAAAGAACACGATGCCTGGAAAATGGTGACCATCAATCCCGCCAAACTGCTTCATGTAGACGACCGCACAGGCAGTGTCAAAGCGGGCAAAGATGCCGATGTGGTGCTCTGGAGCGACAACCCACTCTCTGTTTATGCAAAAGCCGAAAAAACCTGGGTGGACGGCATCCTTTTCTTTGATCGTGCGGAAGATATAAAACGACAAGAAGCAGTACAGCAAGAACGCGCCCGCCTCATCCAAAAGCTTCAGTCAGAGAAAAAAGGCGGTGAAGGCGGCGAAAAACCGAGCAGACCGAAGCAGCATTATCATTGTGACAGCGAGGAAGATGAAGGCTGAGGGGGATATACAATGTCCAATGTCCAATGTCCAATGTCCAATGTCCAATGTCCAATTTCCAATTTCCAATGTCCAATTTCCAATGTCCAATGTCCAATGTCCAATTTCCAATTTCCAATTTCCAATGTCCAATGTCCAAATAGGCTCCGGGCCTTGTATCATCTGTAGTTCACAGCCATGAGGTCACTGTGAGCGATCAAGCGCAGTCAAAACTTGGACATTGGAAATTTCTTGTTGGACATTGGACATTTCTTGCTGGACATTGGACATTTAAATATTAAACCATGCACAACTTCTTCTCCTCCCGTCCCAACCGTCTATGGACCATCATGGCGGGATTTTTTGTGGCCAATGCCTTGGTGGCCGAGTTCATGGGGGTCAAACTTTTTTCCTTGGAAAAAACGCTTGGTTATCAACCAGTTGACTGGTCGTTTATGGGCCAAAGCGGGCTTTCCTTCACCCTCACGGCAGGGGTGCTGCTTTGGCCCGTGGTGTTCGTGATGACCGATTTGATGAACGAATATTTTGGCCCGCGCGGGGTGCGACTGATTTCTTACCTGACCGCCGGGCTGATTGCCTATGGTTTTGTGATGCTGTATTTTGCCATGGGGCTGGAGCCCGCAGAATTTTGGCGCACGGCGCACATCAAGCCCGGCCTTTCACCTGAAGCTGCCGATGCCTTGCGGGCACAGGTAGGCGATTACAACACGGCTTATTCGGTGGTTTTTGGGCAAAGTCTTTGGATTATTATCGGTTCGCTGTTCGCCTTTCTGGTCTCACAGGTGGTGGATGTGGCGATTTTTCACCGCATCAAAGCGCGGACGGGCGAGGGCAAACTTTGGTTGCGTGCTACCGGTAGTACTCTGGTGTCACAATTTCTGGACAGTTTTGTGGTAGTGTTCATTGCGCTGTACATCGGGCAGCAGTTGCCCTTCGTGATGGTACTGGCCATTTCAATTATGAATTACCTGTACAAAGGTTTGGTGGCGCTGGTGATGACCCCGGTTATTTATTGGGTACATAACGGGATTGATCGGTATTTGGGGCCTGAATTGGCGGAAGAGATGAAGCGGGTGGCGCAGGGTAAGGGGGGTTAGTTTGGGTGTTCTCCTACTTTTACCAATACGCGCCTAAGATTTACAATGCTTTCTCTGTTGACCTTGATTTTATCAACGGTAGCACGTCCTATGGCGCTGATTCCGATGATATACGTAAATTCGGCATCCCACCGAAAATGTTCAGCCCAATGATCAGCTCGTGGATTATACAAGGGGGATAATTGACCTGTACCTGGGTCAATTGCAACAAAATAATCGGATTTATAGCCGTTACAGCCTGAACAAGCGAGGGAGAGGTTGTCAGGTTGAGAAGTCCCCCTGCAGCAAGAGGGAAAATGTGATCTATCTCAAAAGGATCTGGACTGAAATATTCTGGGCAATGGCAATATTCACACAGATACCTTGCACGCAGTTTTACTTCTTGCCTCACAAATTTATTCATGATTGGCAACAAGTCCAAGTTGTTCCATCAGATATCTAATAGGAACATTTCTTATTAGAGCGAGTTCCGCCAAAACAGCAATTCGTTGTGCATTTGCAATTTCCACTTGTTCAGTAATGCTCTGTAATTCTGCCAAATCTCCCTCTGTTGCCGTCATTGATTGTCGACTAGCCTTAAGTTGGAGATAGCGATTCCAGATTTTATCTGTGATTTCAAGATTTACTTTATGCAAAAGCTCGGCCTCGCGTTTTGAGACTGTCAAAGGTTGGGATTTCTCATCTGGGAAATTTCGCTCCAAGAACTGCATTACAAACTGATCCACCCCTACACCCTTTTTTTGGGCGTTTTCACGCAGTCTGTGTTCAAGCGACGGGTTGAGTTGAATGGTTATGGACATTTTGCGTTGGCTAATTTTGAAGCAAATTTCAGCGATTTGCTTGACATTTTCAAATCCGCTGCAAAAGACCTCTGTCTGGAATGCAAAACCGACTAAACATCATTCCAAACCCGCCAATGTTTTCCAGCAAATTGCCCCGCTTCCTACCTTCGTCCCTCAATTTTTGCTGCTATGAAAACCTCCTTTATTGCGTGTCTGCTTCTGCTTGCAATCTATTCTTTATCCAGCCAAAACAACGCCGAGAACTATCAAATTCGAGTCAAAAAATCTGCCGTAGCCATCAAGCTCGACGGCGCACTCGACGAAGCGGCCTGGCAAACGGGACTGGAAAAAGCCGATCATTTCAAACTCAGCTTCCCAAACGATACCGCCTACAGCCCTTGGACTACCCAGGCGCGCATGACTTTCGACGACCGAAATTTGTACATCGGGATCGTGTGTCACCAGCGTCGAGCAGATTATACCGTGCAGAGCCTGCGCCGCGACTATGGCGGCGGCACCACCGATGCCGTCAACGTTATGCTTGACCCCAGTAAAGATGGCCTCAATGGATTTATTTTCAGTGTAAGTCCCCTCAATGTACAGCGTGAAGGACTTATTTCTGTTGGAGAAGTTATGTCTTTGGAATGGGACAACAAGTGGAATTCAGCAGTTCAAAACTTTGACGATTATTGGACGGTAGAAATGTCCATTCCTTTCAAAACTTTGCGCTACAACGTGTCGGAAGGCGAAAACTCCTGGGGGCTACAATTTATACGCGCCAAAGTGAAAGACTTTGAAGCGAGTTCGTGGGCACCCGTTCCTTTTCAATTCTCCAACACCAACCTTTCATTTGTCGGACGGCTTCTCTGGGACACTCCCCCTCCCAAGCCTGGCGCAAATATCAGCTTGATCCCTTATGTCATTGGAGGGGCTTCCTTGAATTATTTGCGTGATGGCAATTCATTGGAAATCAGTGAGAAACAACAGGATTGGACGGGAGGTCTGGGCGGCGATGCCAAAATCGGGCTCACCCCCGGCTTAAATTTGGATCTGACGATCAACCCCGATTTCAGTCAGGTAGAAGTGGACCGCCAAGTGGCAAACCTGAGTCGTTTCGAACTTTTTTTTCCTGAAACCCGCCAGTTTTTTCTCGAAAACCGCGACCTCTTTGCCATGTATGGCTTCCCGGACACGCGGCCATTTTTCTCCCGCCGCATTGGTTTGGCCTACAACCCTGTGGCGGGGCGGAACGAAAAAGTCCCCATCGTGGCTGGGGCGCGACTGAGTGGCAAACTGACCGATGGCCTGCGCATTGGATTGCTCAATATGCAGACCAAACGAAGAGATTGGGATTCAACTTCGGTGCTGCCAGCGGCCAATTTCAGCGTGGCTACCGTGCAGCAAAAAGTGTTCAGCCGTAGCATTATTAGCGGCTTTCTGGTGAACAAACAGAATTTATTGGACGATCTGGAGGAGACGCAACGCGCAGGCTGGCAGCCTTGGAACCGCGTAGCTGGACTAGAATACAACCTTTATTCAAAAGACAATCGTTGGGAAGGAGAGGCCTATTACCACCGTTCCTTCTCGCCCGACAAAGCGCAGCGCGGCTCAACTGCTGCCGTTTTTCAAGGCTATCGCGACCGGTATTTCAATGCTAATCTTGGTTATATGCGCGTGGATTCAACCTATTCAGCGGACGCCGGTTTTGTGCCTAGAACGGGTGTGCAATCGTTTTTTCCCGGAATCGGTTGGAGGATTTATCCCGAAAAAGGCTGGGCAGCCCGCCATATCACAAACTACAACATGGGCGCCGAAGGTTCCCTGACGTATGGCCTCAGCGGCAAAAACACCGACCGCGATGCGTCTATCTATGCCGGGGCAAACTTCAAAGACCAATCGTACTTAGGTGTCGCGGCGTTCAACACTTACATTTTTCTATTTAATCCTTTTGACCCCAGCAATACCGGGCAAGCAGAACTTCCTGTTGGCGGATACAACAACTATGGAGCACGATTAGAATATTTCACCGGCACCTCCACCAATTGGCAAGGGAGTGTAGAAGTAGTAAACGCTGGCTTTTTCAACGGACGAATTTTTAGCAGC
>JBBQSW010000192.1:0-7270 GCA_038213575.1 Chitinophagales bacterium
TGCTCCACGAGGATTTCAAAATAAAACAAATCCTTGAAAGTGAAGGAAATAAAGAAACCGAGGACGATAAGTTCAACCGGGTAGATATTCTCGTGGAGAACAAAAAGGGTGAGTTGGTCATCGTCGAAATCCAGAACACCCGAGAAGCCGACTACTTCCAACGGATGCTTTACGGAACGGCCAAGGTCATAGTCGAACATATTGCCGAGGGACAGCCGTATTCCCGAGTCAAAAAAGTATACTCCGTGAACATCGTATATTTTGACCTTGGTCAAGGGGATGACTACGTTTACCACGGCACGACCACGTTTGTCGGTATTCACAGCAACCACGAACTGGAATTATCCGAAAAGCAGAAAGAACTTTTTAAAAAGACATCTGTATCGGACTTATACCCAGAGTATTACGTGATAAAAACAAATCGGTTCAACGAAGTCGCCAAGGATACGCTGGATGAGTGGGTATACTTCCTAAAAACAGCGGAAATAAAAGACGAATTCACGGCAAAGGGGTTGAAGTCTGCCAGTCAGAAACTTGACATCCTAAAATTAGATCCTGCCGACCGAAAGGAGTATGACCGATATATGGAAACTCAGCGGAGTGATGCGAGTTTTGTTGAAACGGTGAAACTGGAAATTACAGCTGCTGTAAGTGAAGCATTGAAAAGCAATAAAGAAGAAATTGCTGAAAGTGCGTTAATCGAAGGCGCGTCCGCCGATTTTGTTGTCAAAATCACAGGATTATCTATCGAAGAAGTTCGGGGCATTTCAGAAAGGCTTGGCCTGAATAAATAAATCGCCCAACTAAAGCTTCCTTGCCAACCGCTCGCTAAGCGCGGCGGTAAGCGATGAAGCAAACGTTGGCACCAACTAGGACACGACAAAAAGGTCGTAGAAAACCTTAGCTAACGGGAGAAGTGGTCGAAAATATGTTTTTTCAAAAAATTGAAAATCAACAAATTGTGAGCCGTTAGTCAGAACAATAGGGGTATTTTGATTGGTCTCTGCTTTTGGCGCGGGCCCACTTTTGCCTGGCATGGGTTAGGTGCATAATCCGGCGCAAAGTGGACACCCCTAGCCGGTGAAAGTGGACACTTAAATCAGGACAAAAACGAACATTTTTCCGGCGCAAAACGGCACACCCGTTAAAGTGTGCCGCTGGTTTTTTGCTATCGTTTCACGGTAACAAATACTTGAGCTTTTAACCAAGTCCACCACTTGAACCTGATTCGTATTTTCAACGATTTCATCTCAAACCCTCCTTTGGTTTTTTAAGGTCTCTCTGCCAATATCGACAGCCACATATAAATATGGCTGAAATTTCCCAAACCACTCGCGTTTATATTGTTATGGTTTATTTTAACAAAACATTAATAAATTAAATTAATATACGTAAAATATTAAATTTTTTGTTACTTGATTTTTCCCGGCAACTGCTTGAACGCTTGCAGTGCCTTAGTCCCTGAAAGCAACTGCATTTGATAGATGGCCACCTCGTTCAGCTTCTCTAAACGCTCATCCTGTGCCAGTCTTTCCTTGATGAAATGGGCGTTGAGGTTTTCAAGATTGACAAGCACCAATAATTGTTCGGCAGTAGCATAATCCCTGATATTCCCTTTCAAATCCGGGTTGCTCTCACGCCACTGTTTTGCAGTGATTCCGAACAAAGAAAGGTTCAAAATATCCGCCTCGCTGGCATAGGCTATGCCTTCCTGTTTGGTTCCTGCAAGCCTTGGTGGTATCAGGTGCATTTTCACGGCATGTATATTCTGGAGTAAACTAGACCACCTATTCTGGAGGAAACTAGACCACCTGTTCTGCTCCAAACTAGACCACCCATTCTTTTGACCGCAACCCTTTAAAAGTGTACGGCAAGCAAGCAAATAATTTAAATGTACAAGATGTTGAAAAAATATCAATCTATTTAAAAGGAAATCTCTGGATTGTCAAATGCCTAAACTCCGGAGCTACAGTATCCGCTAAGGTGCGTGAGCACATACTAACAAACCTTTTCAAACCAGAAGGCGAGTGAGCAATGCCCTCTTCGAAAAAATGTCACTTCTCGTCAGCAAAAACCTTAATTTTGTAACCTAATCGAACTTGTTATGCAGCAAAATTCTCGATTCATCATATCTGACCCAGAGATTCTTGGCGGCACGCCTGTTTTCAAGGGTACGCGAGTACCTATTTCCATCTTGTTTGATTACCTTCAACAAAGTACAGTGGAGGAGTTTTTAAAAGGCTACCCACACATTACCCGGGAAATGGTGAATGTTGTCATTTCCGTTGCCGCACGAAGTTTTTCAGCCAAAAGCCGACCCGCTTCTTATGAGAGTGCTGCTTGACGAATAGATTGATGTGCGCATGAAAGGACTACTGGCAGACTTTGAGGTTTTCACTTTGCATGACCTTGGGTGGCTCGGTTTGAAAAATGGTGAACTCAGGGAAGAGATGCATGGACAGGGCTTTCAGTTTTTGGTCACCGCTGACAAGAATATGCCTTTCCAGCAAAATTTAGAAAAACTAAGGTTCACTTTGTTGCTGCTTGACACGCCTTTTTTACTTTGGACTTATCAGGAAATGTTTGTACCCAAATTGAAAGAATTCCTCAGCAATATCCCTGACCCTTTACCCAGAATCGTTCATTTTTCGGTTGAAGGCTTGAGTAAAGGGGGCAAGAAGAATACCTTGTTGCGTATGGTAGATGCCGAGCAGATTTTGTTTTTGTAGCGAGCATACCTTCTCCCTACCTTTCAACCCAAAAAACTACCCACCCATGCATCGCTCCATTTTTGCCCGTTTAGCCATTTTGTCCCTGATCTTCATCGGCCTCTGCGCCTTGAAACCTGTAAGGTTTTTAAAACCTCATAGGTTTGAAACGCGTCCTCAACCCCTCAACCCCTCAACCTCTCAACCCGATTGGGGCTTCTTCGCCCACAAGCGCATCAACCGCCTCGCCGTGCTCACCCTGCCGCCGCAGATGATGGTATTTTTTAAACCCAATATTGATTATCTCACCGATCATGCCGTTGACCCCGATATGCGCCGCTACGCCAGCAAAAACGAGGCGCCTCGGCATTATATTGACCTGGACAATTACGGAGAACCGCCTTTTGAGGCGCTGCCACGCCAATGGGTGGATGCACTGATGGCACACACGGACATTTGGATCGTGAAGGCTTCTGGAGATACCGTGCTGCTTTGGGGAGATAAAAAGCCCTTGCAGGAGGTATGGCAGCGCGATTACAAAAACTGGTTTTCCCGACAATTGATGCCGCGTTTTTACCAGGATGATGAAACGCTGGATGTGGATTCTCTGAAGACCTTTTTGGATTTTATGGGAAGAAAAGAGCGCCCACAAGCCGCTTTTTACAAAGAACACCTTTCGCAGCACGGGACTTTGCCCTGGAATCTCCAGCGTATGCAGCGACAAATGACCGAGGCGTTCCGCCAACGCGACGGGCGAAGGATCTTGAAACTCGCCGCCGATATGGGTCATTACATCGGCGATTCGCACGTGCCTCTTCATACCACAAGTAATTACAACGGACAAAAAACGGAACAACACGGCATTCACGGTTTTTGGGAAAGCCGGATCCCTGAGCTTTTTGCCGATGAATCTTATGATTATTTTGTGGGGAAACCAGAATACATCGAACGCACAGAAGATTGGTTTTGGCAAAACGTTTTTGATTCTAATAAATTGGTAGACAGTGTTTTAACTTTTGAAAAGAGATTGAGACGCAGCTTCCCACTGGACCGCCAAATGTGTCCCGATATGCGCTCGGGCGTGATGTCGGTGATGCCTTGCCGGGACTTTGCCGCAGCTTACCAGGATGCTATGAACGGCATGGTGGAACGCCGGCTTCGAGCCGCTATTCACGCGGTCAGTAGTGCTTGGTACACCGCTTGGGTGGATGCCGGCGAGCCGGATTTGTCAAAAATGGGTGCTCCAGTTATGAGCGCGGAGGAGCAAAAAGAGGAGGAGCGGTTGCGGAAGAATTTTGAGCGGGGGAAGATCTTGGGGCGGGCGGAAGAACATTAGGACTGTCCAATATCCAATTAAAAATTTCCAATGACCAGGGGTTGTTTCTCTTGGTATTTTCATTGTCCAAATGGAATGTTCGATATCCAAGTCGTGGATGAGTGCGTTCTTTGCTTTTAACAGCCTCTTTAAAAAACAACCACTATGCGACTCCGCATTCATCATTCATTATTCATCATTTTTTTCTTCAGCTTTTCGCTTTCGGCACAAACCGACACGCTGCGGCTGATTTTCGCGGGCGATATCATGGGCCACGTGCCACAAATCACCAGCGCAAAAACGGCCAATGGGCAGTACGACTACGCTCCCTGTTTCAAATATGTAAAACCGATTCTCGAAGGCGCCGACATTGCTATTGGCAATCTTGAACTTACGCTGCCCGGCAAGGCTCCCTACACGGGCTATCCCATGTTCCGCAGTCCTGATGCACTGGCTACTGGCTTGAAAAGCGCGGGCTTCGACCTTTTGGTGACCTCCAACAACCACTCCAATGATGCCCACGGGTTGGGGGTGGTGAATACCATCGAAACACTGCGCAAAGAGGGTTTTCTCCAAACCGGAACCTTCAAAAACCAACGGGATCGCGATGCTTTGTATCCCTTGATGATTTATAAAAACGGTTTCAAAATCGCACTGCTTAACTACACATACGATACCAATGGGCTGCCAACGGAAGTCCCCACGATTGTGAATCGTATTGAAAACGAGCAGATTGCGGCAGATTTGGCGGAAGCCCGCGCCCGTAAACCGCACTACATCATTGTGGTGATGCACTGGGGGTTGGAATATCAATTGACCGAAAATGCCGTGCAGCGCGAGCAGGCCAAATTCCTCATCCAAAACGGTGCTGATATGGTGATCGGCTCGCACCCACATGTGGTACAGCCTATCCGCACGGAGCGCGTGACGATGCCAGACGGCTCGGTAAAAGAAGCTTTGGTGGTGTATTCGTTGGGCAATTTCATCTCAAACCAGCAACAGCCCAACACCGATGGGGGCATCCTTTTTCAGGTAGATTTATTGAAGCGGAAAGGATCACCAGAGGTGCGTTTGGGCAAACACGGCATGATCCCGGTTTGGCGGTACATTCACAAAACTGCGGCAGGGAAGTCGAGCTTTTTTGCGTTGCCCGTTTCGCACGTCGAACGCAATGCAGATCTTGTGCCGGGTATGCCACTTTCTGCACAAAACGCGATGCTGAAATTTGTTGAAGGGCTTCGCAAGCGGGTGAATTTCAGGGAGTTGGAACGCGGATGACGCGAATTTTTGCTGCACGGATTTACGCGGATTTTGATCCGTCTTCGGGTTCAATTTGACTAAATTTTAAACATTGACCACATTAAAATCATGTTCAAAAAATTCCTTCATTTCGTTTCAGGTGAGGTCCTAAACCTTTCGGTGGGCTATTTGGCTGGCCTGACGGCTTCCAATCTGGTTTCCCGCTTTTTTATCAAGAAAAAACTGGTCAATCTTTGGGGTTTAACTGCAAAGAAAGAAGCCGTCAGCAAAGGCGATTATGAATGGCTGATGTTTGGCTCCTCGTATGCTATTGGCCTGATAGTGATGCTGTTAGTAAGTTATTTGATTAGGAGATTACAGGGAGAAAAAAATCCTGATTAGGCCCCCGTTCCTTAAGTGCAGCCTCGCCTAAAACGTATCCCCCAGGTTGTTTGTATAGGATTCAAGTTCCATATCTGTTGAGGTTGGTTCAAGTGCAGCTTTATTTGTTTTAACTGTGTATTACGCAGCGAATGCTCTGATTTCTTCTGTAGATAATTGCAGTTCTTTGATGATTTTTTGATTTTTTTTGATGTTGGCCGCTTTTTTCTTGGCTGTTGGATTTCGAGTGTTTGATAGTTGTACGGCTCCTGTTGAGTGACCATGTTGTAATAAATGACAGCCAACTTTCGTGCGGCCCTATTCCAGCCCTTTTTTCTAAGAATTAAATGGAAGAAGGGTTTGAGCTCATGTTCTTTGGATCTTACTACCGCATTTGCGGCCTGACGCAAAGCGTAAGCGGCGCGGTTGGGCCGTTTGGGGGTTCTGGAAGAAAGGGTTTTGCCACCGGAATAATCACCCGAATGGGGTTGAATATATTATAAACGCACATTCAACCCCATTCGGGGTTGTTACACATTTGCCCTTCCTCCCCGAATTTCATTCGGGGCTAGCCATGTTTGACCCTTTCAGGGTCTTAAGCCAATGACATTGGCCTCAAGGCTGTGCTACCACTTGTGAGCGAATTCACCATTCGACGATTCTTTTTGGAAGCCCCACAGGCACCTTGGGCGGATGAAAAAAATGATCCAGCGCGGTCACTTCCAAGCGGCGTTTTAGTGCTTCGGAGGCGATTATGTGCGGGTAAACATCGAGACCCTGCACATCATAAGCCGATAGAATATCCACACGCACCGAGTGAAGATTGGTGTAGATTTCTGTGTCGTCTGTACCGTCTGCCAGCATTTCAATAGTCACTTCCGCCTCCCCTACCAGCATGATGCTTTCCTCATCGCTGTAACGGTAGGCCACGATTTCGTGGATGACTTTCCCCTGGTTTTGTGTATTTTCCGACATAAGGGCGTAGGTTTGCTTTGTCGGAACAAATATATGTCCATTTTGTGGAATTTTAAAAATAAAAAATCCACTATTTTATCATTAACTTAAAATAGTGGATTTTACATTCAATTGAAGCCGTTTTTTCAAAAAGTCCGGGCATGAAACAAGGGGAAAAATTGTTGCTTTTGGCCAGAAGGGACCACCGCTCCTCGGAAGAGATCGCCGAGGCGATGGGCATTGACAAATCCTATTTGCCAAGGCTTTACAAATTGGAAATATTGCCGCCCAAACCTTTGCAAAAGGCTCAGGAGGTATTTGGTGTGCCGAAAGAATATTTTCTCAGCGACTCAAATAATAGGTTCCTGCTGAACGAAGACGCCAGTGCTTACCGGGCTACGGAGCGATTAGAGGGAGAATTGGCTCGACTTCAAACGGAGATCTTAACGCTCCGCGAAGAGACCGCCCGACTCAATAAAATGCTCGAACAAGAAAAAGGCATCAATAAGGACCTATCAGAAGCGATTCTCAACATGAGCAAGCGCGGATAAGCCTGCATACTGCTACAACCCACTGCAACCTCCACCCTGCTTCGATAAACCTCCGGCGGGTAAAACTCTGCTACTTCCCCATGCACGTCCTACTCTCCCACGGCTACTTTCTTGAAGACGAC
>JBBQSW010000193.1:0-7268 GCA_038213575.1 Chitinophagales bacterium
AGTACGACCAATGAGCCTAAAAGCCATGGCTATATCCGTTTTCAAATTCAAACGCGTCCAGATGTACTGCCGGGCTCTCCGCTACTCAACGATGCAGATATTTTCTTCGATTTTAACAGTCCGGTTCGCACAAACGAGTTCGCTTCGGAAAATCCGAAATGGACAGTAGTCAACACTGCTGAAGTCAATATTTGCACAGGTGAGGTATGGAATGGCAGCATTTGGGAAGAGAACGCAATCGTAAGTGATACTTCAGGCAATGCTTGGAGCGATACCATTTTACTTACACAAGTTTTGGTGTCACCCTCCTGGGACATTCAAATGGACACCACTATAGACAAATGGGGGACACTTTTTGGCACTACGATGCTAAGCGACACGGTGTTCCTTTTTCAACATCAAACTGCCGAAGGATGCGATTCTATCATTCACTGGGAAGTGACCGTACTTACTTCAGCCCTGAATGATTTATCAAAGTTGCCGTACAAACTTGAAATCTTCCCCAACCCCACCGCACAGGAGGCTTGGCTCATGGCAAAGGGTTTGGATTTTGGGAAGTCGTGCATTGCAACCATACGTTTGCTGGACGCGACAGGAACGCTCAGACATCAATGGCTGCGGCAAGAAATAACGTCTTGGGAAAAAATAAATTTAAATACGGCTGAGATCCCTAGTGGGATTTACTTTGTAGAAATCCTTTTATCTGATTCCAAGAGCATTCTAAAACTGATAAAGACCTGAAAAATAAAGTGCACCATCTTAGCGGAAGAGTAAAACCCTTGCCTCCAACCGCGTTCCTAAGTTAGACCTGCGCTGCGCAACGAGCTATCAATCCGCCATTTTCAACCGCAAGGTCACCGCATAACGATTGGGTTCATCCTCGATATTTAGGTCATAATTATCGGCATAAAGTATCTCAAGGCGTTGACGAACATTGGCCAGGCCTATGCCCCCGCTACGCGGGTGGCTAGGCCGGGGCATTTGTTCTTCCTTGCTGTTTTCGATAAAAAATTCGAGATCTTCTCCCTGCACGGAAAGGCGGATGCGCACATATCCGCCCGTGGTTGCGTGGTTAAGGCCGTGTTTGAAGCTGTTTTCAACAAATGGAACGAATATAAGCGGCGCCACCAGCTGTTCGCTCACATGGCCTTCCACCAAAAAATGAATGTCGGCTTCTTTGGGCTGCCGAAGCCTTTCAAGGTCTAGGTAATTGTAGAGGTAATGGATTTCCTTAGAAAGATGCACACGCCTTTCATTGCAATCATAAAGCATGTAACGCATTATTTCGGCCAACTTCAACACAATTTCAGGGGCTTTGTCACTTTTTTTTAAGGTTAGTGCATAAAGATTGTTCAAGGTGTTGAACAAAAAGTGCGGGTTTATCTGGCTTTTTAGAAAGCGCAGTTCCGACTGCATCGTCTGGGTGAGCAGCACTTGTTTTTCATTCTGATAGCGCCACCAATCCATGATGACACGCAGCACAGTAGCGAGTATGGTAACAAAAACATTGCTCAAATAAATTCTCACTTGCTGATCCACCACATTGGCTTGGTACTCAGGCGAATCAGCATAAAAAAGGTATAAAACCAACACTTCGATCGGGGTGACAATGGCACATGCTGCCAGCACAAGTCCAAAATAAATGAATGCGTGCCGTGCTAAGTAATTCGGAATCAGGAACAAAAGGTTGCAATAAACCAAGCCTGCGAAAAAGAGCGCCTGTATGGTTTCGTTGTACATGGTGGTGCTTAGCCCAATACCCTGCCTAAGACTGGTACCCACCATCGTTCCATAAAGCGCCAGCCAGAACAGCATGTGGTACACAAGCCGCTGGTTGAGAAAAGCGTAAATACGATCGAGTAAACTTCTGGTTTTCACTATTATAGATGTTGAAGGCAAAAAAACTGCATTGCACCTTGGTGTTTTTCGTTTTTAGATAGAAATCAAAACTCTGCGGATAAAGGCGATGTCTTACACGGTAGGAGCAACACATACACAAGAAAATGAATCATTTCACCGAGCGCAATTGCTAGGGCTTCAAATCCCCAAATAAGCAGCTCCACAAATCATCCAGCATAAAACCAATCATTTCGTACTAATTTTGCAGGCCACAATGCACACGTCTTGACGCAAACACACTGATATAGAATGGTTTACATCACTCGAATCGAACGTTTTAATGCAGCCCACAAACTTTGGGTGGAGGAATGGACCGAAGAGCAGAACCGTGAAGTGTTCGGCAAATGTTCCAATAAAAACTGGCACGGCCACAATTACAACCTCCATGTCACCATAAAAGGCCGCCCCGACCCTGTCACTGGTTTTGTGATGGATGTCAAAAAGTTGAGCACAATCATCCGCGAAGAGGTCATTGAACATCTCGATCACAGCAACCTTAACTTGGACGTAGATTTTATTCCCAAAGGCCTTCAACCTACCACAGAGAATCTTGTTATCTTCATTTGGCAACGCATCGCACCCGCGCTCGAAGGGTTTCCCTTCAAACTCCACGCGATAAAACTTTGGGAAACGGAGACGATTTATGCCGAATATTACGGGGAATCATAAATAAACAAGATGGCATATAAAAAATCAGACCTGTACGATGATGCGCTCACAGAGCGCATGAAGGTTGATTATCTTAATATTTTGAATGGTTTGGGTGAGGACGCAGATCGGGAAGGGTTGCTTAAAACCCCTGAACGCGCCGCGAAGTCCATGCAATTCCTTACGCAAGGTTATGGCCAAGATGCGGCAGAAATTCTGCGCTCTGCCATGTTCCGGGAAGATTACAGTGAAATGGTACTGGTCAAAGACATCGAAGTGTACTCGCTCTGTGAACATCACATTCTGCCCTTTTTTGGAAAGGCGCACGTTGCCTATATACCCAATGGACACATTGTTGGTCTGAGTAAAATACCGCGTGTGGTGGATGTTTTCGCCCGTCGGCTGCAAGTGCAGGAGCGGCTTACCATCGAAGTCCGGGATGTGATTCAGGAAACCTTAAAACCGCTGGGCGTGGCTGTGGTGATCGAAGCACACCACATGTGCATGATGATGCGTGGCGTACAAAAACAAAACTCGTTGACTACTACTTCAGCGTTCACTGGGCAATTTCTAAAAAATGAGACCCGGAGCGAGTTTTTGCGGCTTATTGCCTCTAAATTACATTGATTTAAAATATTTTACTATGAAAATCCTGTACACCGTCGCCCTACTTACCACGACTGTTTTCTCCTCCCAAAATTGTTCTGACCCTTCTGTAAAAACATCCACCAAGCTACCTGCGTCTGAACAAGTTATGGCTGCTGTTCCTTTGCCCGAAGGGTTCAATGACTATTGGTACGCAGGCAAAGCAGAGCTCTGCACCTACGATGTCAGCCAGGAGCGGTACGGTGAGACCCGTCAAGCCGAACAGGTCAATATCTTTGTGACCGAAGATTTCTCTCAGTCCAAACAAGTAAAACTTGACAATCCTGCAGCGGCAGCTACAGACCGTGTGCCCGTACTGAAACTCAATTCGATTCGACGCTTCCACACCGGCATATACGACTACTCCATAATGCAATCCATCTTCACACCCGTGAGCGGTTTGCCCACCTTAAAAACAACCACTACGGTGCAGGATTGGTGCGGACAGGTCTTTTTACAAAGCAATTTGGAAAAAGACGGTTACCGCCTGCGCGGATTTTCCTATTTTGAAAGCGAAGGCGACCAGGATCTGCACATTCCACTCGCTTTGCTTGAAGACGAAATTTGGACACGGATTCGGCTCAACCCATCTTCATTGGCCACTGGGGAAGTGCGTCTCATCCCCTCCGCAGTATACACCCGCCTCCGGCACAAACCCATTGACGCCCAAAACGCTGAAATTCAAATGGATAAAGGTGAAAAGGAAAGCGTTCTGAAAATTACCTACACCGACATCAAGCGTTCTTTGAGCATTCGCTTTGAAACATCTTTCCCCAATAAAATCCTTAGTTGGGAAGAAACCAACGACGGCAAATTCGCAAGTAAAGGTGAACTCAAAGCCACGCGTAGGAGTGCATACTGGGGGGAGCATGACAATGTACACGCGCCTTTGCGCGATTCCCTGAAATTAAAATTTTAAATTGACCACACAATAATGCCCAAAGCCTTCATAGTTCTCCTACACGATAAAGTATGGGGCTATGAGTATTATTATGCCGCTTACGTTCAGGTGTGGCAGCAATATTCAAGAAAAAATTTGGCTTGCGACATGAGCCAAATCTTAAAATCCGGGCAACTGGACAGATGTTCGATGCATCTTTCGTTTGCGGCCTAGAAAAATTTTCTAATTTGCCCCGCCTAACGCCAAGTGCGATTCATTTTTATTCCTTTATTTCGGGTTGATTCAGTTGTTAAGTTACTGAATTTCAAAATATTAAACCACAAGACCTGGATAAACCCGATTATCACAAACCTTTCTACACACAATCTGTCATGCAGCCTTTTTCCCGATTATTATCCCTCATCTTGCTGCTCGCCTTCTTTTCTTCTCAAAACCTTCAGGCGCAAGATTGCTCCAAAGTAATCAAAGAAAACAAAAGAATTTCCGGCATCCAACTTGCCAGCACCTCTACCCTCAGCGTTGTCATTCGTGGCGGCTATACCTACTTCATTGAATTCTTTACCAATGAAAAAGGCGTTTTTGCCAAATTCACCTCACAAGGGGGTATTGAATTCAACCAAGACGACCAAGTCGTTTTTATAGATGCTGTTGGAAAGGAACGCGCCTACAAATTTACTGGCATGGACGAGCTGGTGGCGGGCGCCGTCCCTACCCACCGCAACAACCTCCGACTCGACTTGGATGCGGTGCAGTGGCTTGCGGATGCAAACATCACAGGCATCAACTTTATCAATTTCGTTGACCGCCAGAAATACAAATTCACCATCAATTCCGACCGTCAGGGCGAGTTTAAGAATCTGGTGACCTGTTTCAACTCCGTTTTGGATCGGATGGCCGTGGTAGACACGCCCGGCGCATCGGTTTCTAAGCCCGAGCCCGTAGCTACTACTGGAACTCCTGCTACTCCAGGTAAACTGGGCAGCAAGCCCAGCGGTGGAGGCACTTCTACTTCATCAGGCGCTGATCCAGAAGTGACGGCCCTGCGCTCGGAGCTGGAGAAGACCAAAGAAAAAATTCGGGCCGAAATAAAAGCTGAAAAAGAACGTGGAGAGGCCATTAAAGTCCAGCTTCAGCAAGAAGTAGCAGCAGCACGAGATGCGGCCAATGCAAAAAAAATGGAATACTCCAACGAGGTGCTGGAGGCCAGAAAAGCAAGTCTTGTTGAAATGGAAAAAGCCAGAGCAGAGGCGCAATCGGCTGTTTCTCAGAGTAAAGCCAAGGCAGATTCAGCCGTTGTAAAAATAAATACAAACGTCGAAGACGCCCGCCGCCAAGCGGGCGAAGAGATACAAAAAGCCCGAATCGCATCGTCCGAGGAGGTTCAAAAAGCTCGGGAAGCAGCCGCCAAAGAAATTGCAGCCGTCAAACAGAAACTTGATCAGGCCAAACTTCAATATGGCGACGAAATCTCTACCGCCCGCACCAATGCTGATGAGGAACTCAAGCGCATTCGTGATGAGAACGCTCTTATGGTTGCCGAAGCGCGTGATCTTGCCAAGCAAGAATCAACCAAAACGACCACGGATGTAGTCGAGAGCAAAAGAACTGCTGCCGACCAAATCCTCAAAGCCCGGGAGGAGGCCGCCAATGAAATCCTTAAGACCCGAGAGAATACGGTACTCGAAAAACAAAAATTGGCCACTGATATTGCCGAGAATCGCCGAAAAGCTGCTGAGGAAAAATCAATACTTCAGCAAAACTCCGTCAACGAACTTGCCGACATAAAAGAATCCGTAGCCAAACAAAGGGAACTTTCTGCAACCGAAGTTGCAGATAATCGCAATCAAGCCAGTGTAGAAATAGGCCGTATCCGCGAAGAGGTAGCAAAACAACAACAGATCGCCAACGATGAAAAAGCAGAAATTGCCAAGCAAGTAGTAGAAAGTAAGCAAAAAGCGGCCCAAACGGTGGAACAGGTTAAAGATGAGTCAGCCAAAGCAATTACTGATGCACAAGCCCGGTCAAAAAGCCAACGTGACAGCATTGCCATAGAAGTGGCTAACTCAAAGAAAAGGGCCGAAGAAGAGATTGCCAAAATTCAGGCCGAATTGGCAAAAGCCATCGCTGCGGCCAAGGAACAACAGGCCAAAGTAGTACAAGAAAGTGCTGCGGAAGTGCTGCGCGCCCGAGAACGTGCGGCTGCAGAAGTTGCCAAAGCCCAAGAGGAAGCCCGTTCCAGGGTTCAGGAAGCTAATAGTAGAGCGGGCGAAGCGCAAAAACTGTACGCCACAGAAGTTGCCGGATCCAAACAAACTGCGGAAGAGAAAATTAAACAGATAAAAGCAGAGGCCGCTGCGGCCGTTGCTGAGGCGAAGAAAAAGCAACAGGAAACTGTCTCAGGCACTGCCAGCGATGTGGTAGCCTCACGTGAAAAGGCCGCTGCCGAAATCGCAGCTGCCAAAGAAAATGCAGCCAACGAAGTGGCCGCCACACGCGAAGCTGCGGTACGAGCCCAGCAAGAATCTGCCAATGCAGTGGCAGAAGCCAAAAAGCAAAGTGCACAAGTTATTTTGGCTGTAAAAACTGCCGAAGCCGATAGTGTACGTATTTCCCGAGAGACGAGCGCCTCCGTACGCCAAAAACTTGCTGACGATGTAGCATCAGCTCGTGAAAAAGCCGCCAATGAAATTTCTGCAGCCAACCAAAAAGGCGCTGAAGAAGTAAAGGCCGCACGGGAAGCAGCCGCACGGGAAAAACAACTGAGTGTAGAAGTAGTAGGTAAAGCCAAAGACGAAGCTGCCAAGGCCGTAGCCGCCGCCCGCGAGAGCAGTGCCCTTGAAGTGGCGGCTGCCAAACAACAAGCCATTGAAGCAGTAACGCTTGCCAAGCGGGAAGCAGACGATAAAAAAGCGGGTTTTGCCAAAGAAGTGGCCGATGCACAGGAACGTGCTCGTAAAGAGGTGACCGACGCCCGCGAACGCGCCGCTGCTGAAGTGGCCACAGCCCGGAAGGATTCTGAGGCAAAACGTGCTCAATATGCCGCCGAAACCGCTGAATCGCGTAAAAAAACGAGCGAAGAAATTGGCCTGGCACAAAAGGAATCTGCCGAAGGCGTACAAAAAGCACGTCAAGATGCGGCGGCCAATATCGCAGCCACCCGCGAAAATGAATCCAA
>JBBQSW010000194.1:0-7245 GCA_038213575.1 Chitinophagales bacterium
GTTCAATGCAGGCCCGGGCAGTGGCCTGACTCACGGCAATGAGCGACTGAAAATGCCGAAAACGCGGCAGGATTTTTCGTTGAAAAAACGCGTTTGGAAATACAACATCCAAACCGTGGAGCGTGGCACTGCGGATAAGCGTGGGGAAGTCATTCGCTCCAGAGCAAAAAGCAGCAGCCAGTCCGTCATTAAAATGCAAAATGGAAATGCCGGGATGATCGCGGAGTTTTTCCCGTATCCGACTTTTTAGCAACCAAAAAAATCGAACTTTGGATTCCTTGCCATCACAACAAAGCAAATGCACCGTGGCATGCTTTTTCATCCCCTGAGTGAGCTCGAAACTTTGTTTTTCCATGCCGCCGATGGAAGGCGGGTACTTGTGTGTGATGAAAAGTATCTCCATGTCTAATCTTTAAATACGGCAGGACGACGGTGGAATTGTAGAAAATATACCAACAAACTCAGGAGAATCCAAGCCAGTTGCCTTGCCCGGCGCAAAATGGAAACGGTAATCCAGATGGTCCCTCCGGCAATGCCGATGATACCGAGCATGACTTTGTTTCCATATTCTTCAATGCCGATTTGGCCGGGTATAAAGGCACCGGCAGATTTAAACACGATGACGCCCATATCTACCAACAGGGCTTTTGCAACAGTGGTTTTTACCCCCAAAAAGAGCAAAATGAAATAGAATTCCAGAGAACCCACAATCCAATGCAGGCAAGAGGCCAGGAATGAAAGCAACATGGCACGCCGGTTTTCGCGGTAAAATGTGCGGAGTTCCAGCCATAGTTCTGCAATAAAAATCCGTGCTTTGAGGTAGCGATGCAACAATCCAATGCGCTGAAAAAGTGCTTTGACGGCGTTTCGGAAGCTAGGAAGTCGAAAAAGGAAAACAACTCCAACCACTGCAAACGGAATCAAAAGCAGCCACCACCAATGGATATTCGGGCCTGAAAAATCATCTACCGTGATGCTCAAAAAAGCAATCCCGGCGATTAATAGCATTAAAATCTGACTGATGATCGTGAGGGCGCGAGACAGCAGGATGGAGTGCAAGGCAGGCCGTTTATCAATGCCAAGTTCACGAAGCATATAAATTTTCATCGCTTCCCCGCCAATCACACTCGCGGGATTGAGGATGGCCACGTTTTCTCCGATCTGACGAATCCAAAACAGTTTCCAACCAGACACTTTATCCGCTTCTTTGGGCAAACAATATCGCCAGGCCACCACGCTCAGCCAGGCAGAAACGAAGGTGATAAACAACAGGATGAAGAAGTTGAAACCCACATGTTGCACCGATCTCAGAACGCCCTGCCAATCCGTAGCCCGGATGAAAAAGCCCAAAAACACCAACACCAAAAGTGTCAATGCCACTTTTAGGTAAGTTTTCATGGTTGTAGTGAGACTATCGGTTTCGTCGAGGCCATTGCTTGGAGATCCCTAAAATAAGTAGCGGCTAGGTCGTCCCAACTAAAGGATTTGCTGTAGCGCAGACCTTCAGCGACCAATTGCTCATGCAAACGGGCATCCTGAAGCACCCTCGTGATTTTGTCCAGATAATCGTCCGCCTGATTGGGCTGGCACAAAAATCCGTTTTCACCCTGTTTTATAAAATTCCTGGAACCACCCCCATCGGCAATCACACAGGGAAGCCCGGAAGCCATGGCTTCGAGGACTACATTTCCATAAGATTCTGAAATAGAAGGGAATAGGAACACATCGCAAGCGGCGTACAATACTGAAAGTTGCTCATGATCCACTTTCCCAGTGAAAATGGCTTTGGGCATGCGGCGCTGACATGCTTCCATCGCAACACCATCGCCTACCACCAGAAAATTGAAGGGAAGATTCCGATCCTGACTGAGCTGGTAGATGTTGAAAAGGGTTTCCAGGTTTTTCTCCCAAACCAGCCTACTGGCAAACAGGATTACCGGGCGGTCATTGCCGACCAGTTTTTGCACGAGCGTTTTATCCTTTTTTGTGGGAGAAAACAGTTGAGTATCAATGCCCCGTTGCCAAAGTTGCAGACGGTGTGGCGCCACATCCCAGGACAAAAGTGCCAACCGCATTTCCTCAGAGGGTACATAAATACGGTCACATCGGTTGTAAAACGAGTGCTGGCTTTTGGCAATGATACCGCGAATAAAACCCGCCAGTTTAGGGCTTGATTTCAGGTAATAATCAACGTAGGAAATGAAATGCGTGTGGTAAATCGTCAATACCGGGATGTTGTGCTGATTCGCATATTTCAATGCAAATTCACCCAACAACGATGGAGTCGCAATATGTACGATATCGGGTTGAAAATCCTGCAACTTCTTCCGTATCCGGCCTCCCGAAAACCAGGGAACGGCCATTTTATAGGTCTTGTTGATCGGTATGGTCGCCGCTGGGATACGCATGCACTCAAACCCTTCGATGTTGTCAGGGCCAACGCCACAAATGAACAGGAACTCAAACTCATCCGCCGGAATGCGGTGAATCAATTGGAACATCGTCCGCGAAGCTCCGTCAAAGTCTTCGATGAGGATTTCAGCAAAAAAGGCAATTTTGACTTTCTTCAACAAGAGAATTTATTGTTTCAGCAACCAAAGTAGGGTATAGGGCGACGGAACAATGCAGCGGCATAAAAGTTGAAATAATGAATTTGTAGGGCAAAAAAACGAGCATGAGCCATGCGAATTTGGGGCTTTTTACCCCTTGTTCGCATGACTCATGTCTGCATCACAGTCATCCACAGGGACAGAAACCCAGAGATTGTTTGCCGTGTCGTAGCCTTCCAATAAAACCATTTTCCAGCATCTTCCGGCGGTCAGGATTTCAGTGGGTGTAAGTTTGTCCTTCTTGCAATTAGAACAACCGATATCGTCTTACAAACAACCAATATTGAAGAAAATCCACCCTGAAAACTCACTGAATCTTCACCAAAATATCACATCCTAATCAATTTTCCCCCCTGGGTCCGTAGCTGTTTTGTCGGTAGGCTCGTGGTGGAGTTTGACTTGGAGGGAGCCATTGGAAACATGGCCCGCATCCCAGAGGGTTTCCAGGTTGAAAGGTTTGCCCTTGGTACAGGGTGTTCCCTGAATTATTGAACCGTAACGGGGAATGTTACTTCAAAATCCACCTCGCCACCAGGATCAGCCGCGTTTTTGTCTGTTGGTTCGTGGATTAATTGAATCTTAACGAATCCTGTTGACGGTGCAGCACTTACCCATTTGGAATTAATACCAAAAGATTTGCCATCAGTATCAGGATTTAGATCACTGACCACCAAATTTGCTCCAGTTATTTTGTAAACGAAAAGGTGGGCAGTGCTTTCTGCCTCGATTTCTCCGTCAATTTTAGTTGCACCATCGTACACATGAACATGGACATCGAAGGTTGTGTTTGCCGGGATGTTTAAAGTTGGAATATTATTCCAAATGCCATCGCCTTCGGGGTCTTCTGCCTCAAACTCCTGATTGAAGGTGGAGCCATTGGTGCCAGTCAGGTGTACAGCTACTTTTGTAATCAGTTCTTGTGGGGTTGGATCATCTCCTTTGTCGCAACCAACGGTGAAAAGTGAAACCGTAGCAGCAATCAGGAGCAGGAAAGTTTGGACACGCATTTTTGTGTTAAACATGATGTGAAAATTTAATGGTTAAAATTGAAAATTTGAAAGATAAAAATCAAGTCTGGGCTTGACTGTTTGAAAATCAATGATATAGCGTTATTTTCCTTCAGCTTCCGAACGTCCATTTTGCCCGAAGCCCTACATTTATTCCGGGCGCATCTGTAAAATAACGGAACAGATCGAGGTATTCCCGGTAGCGTACATTGCTCAGATTTTGGATGTTCAGACCCACTTCGAGCAGCTGCCCATTGCGTTGATCTGATGGCTTATGGCGGCCACTCAAATGAAAGGTGTGCGCGGCATCCATGCTGATGGTGGTGAAAGTGGCTGGAGCAGATTTGGTCAAGCCTTCCAGCGGAATGTGGGTTTGGCGCAACGCGGTGCTAGCCAATAGTCGGACAAATGTTTCTCCAAGGCTACCTGCGCGATTTTGTTTGTCTGCCGAGCGCTTAGAAAAAGAGGTTTTTTTACCAAAAGTCCATTTCAGGCCATATTGATATCGGTCGGCTGGCATCAAAGGCAACCAATCATGGAAATGGTCTTTTTCATTGGGGGTACTTTGATATGCGATTCGAAATCCCCGGAGGATTGAAACACGACTTTCGGCGCTCAATTGTGGGAAGAGTTCAAAGCTTAAACTAGCATCCAATCCTTGTAAAATTGCATCGTCCTGCTGATAAAAATAAGCGGGAAATGGCCCTCGAATGGTTAATACAATGCTATCACGAGGCTGGTTTAGATAAATGAAGTTGTCAACCCGGTTATGATACAGGGTAACCGCCGCCTGTATAGCGCGGGATTCCCAGGTCAAACTCAGATTTGTATTCCAGGCCTTTTCGGCCTTTAAATCAGGGTTACCTTGTTCATAGGTGCCAGCGCCGTGGTGTACTCCTCGTGCAAAAAGTTCATTGACATGCGGTGGCCGCCAGGCATAGCCTGTATTCATTTTTCCAGTAAGCTGGCTCGTAAAATGGTAAATCGCTCCGGTAGTTCCTGAAATGTTGCCGAATGCAAGTTGTTTGTCCAGATTATTGTTTCCATTCCCTGTCGTGGTTATGTGATTCCAACGATAATCGTAACGGGCGCCTAGCTCAAACTCCCATGGATTTGGATATCTTCGCCAACGCTCCATAGCCCATACAGCGCCACCAAACCCCAGGTAGTCCGGGATAAAACCGCCACGGCTGACATAATTCAACTGCTGCGATGCTTGTACCCCGACGCCTCCCTGCCAATGGCGAATGGGCAAATGTTCCAGGGCAACATCGAGGGTGTTGCTCCACAACTGAAAGGTTACCTGGGCTTTGTTTTCTGCGACGGTATTGGCTCTGCCCCGGTCGTATTCGCGGCGCTGGTTGTTTTGAAAACTGTATTGACCTGAAAGCTTCCAAAGGTCGTTTATGTGGAATACTCCTTTGTATTTCAAGACATTGTGTTGCACACGCTGTTTGGGGCGATCCAATTTATAGGTGAAATAATCAAGGTTGTTGCGCGGTGTTTCGCTTTGAATAGCCAAAAGCAGATCACTGACACTTCCGGTATGGGCGGCCCGGAGTATAGAATACTCCTGGCCAAATTGGGAAGTGCTTAAGGTGTGATGCCAGCGATTGTGTTTCCAATCGGCAATGGCAGAAAAATTAAATTCCTGAGCCGCTGTATTGCCCAGCCAATAGTTGGGTGCACGCAAGTTGCCACTGCGTTTGGCTGTGCCCTGAACCCGGAAAGTCATGGTGCCACGGCCAGGACGCCAGTCCATACTCCCAGAGGCGACCCCGCCCAACCCGTTTGAAAATCCGCCAAGACTTGCCCAGCCATTGATACCGCGTTCTTCGCGCAAGAGAGCGGGCTCTAGCACAATAGCACCAGCCATTGCGCCAATCCCATATTTCACCCCTGCTGCACCTTTTACTACAGTGATTTTATCAGCAGCGAAAGGATCAATCTCTGGGGCGTGATCGCTGCCCCATTGCTGGCTTTGCAAGGTCACACCATCGGTTACAATAGCGATGCGATTGCTATGGAGGCCCTGGATAACAGGTTTTGCAATGGTACCTCCAGAACTCAGCAGGCTCACACCTGGAATTTTTCGCAAGGTTTCGCTAAAATTAAGCCCTTTTGAGGCTTCCAGATCGGCTCTTTCAACCATATTATCGGCTTGTGTGGAGGGCGGAGCAATGGCTTTTTCTTTGATGACCACCTCGTTTAATATCGCATTGTGCGTCAGGTGGAAATCCATTTGTGCATTCTCTTTGAGTTGCACAACCTGCGTAAAATGGGCGCATTCCAGGTGGCGTATTACAACCGTATAATCGGTTTTTTCGCAAAGATTTGGAATGGCGAAGTACCCGTTTTCGTCGGTTTCAGTGCCTAACATGGTTTCTTTTACAAACACAGTGGCATAGGCTAAAGGTTCGTTGGTTCCTGATTCTGTGACATGGCCACGCAGGGCGAGGTGACAATCCTGGGCATTTAGCACAGGACTAAAGTACAGCGAGCAAAAGCCCAGCCAGATGGCTTTGCTTTTTAGCATGAGATGGAAAAATAGAAAAGTGAAAATTCTCGAATTAGAAAATTCGAGACAGCGTCTTAAAATTGGCCCTGATAGCCGGTTACCCGGTCACCAAACCAATTACCCATTAACCTTGAACACAAAAGGCGGGCCACGACGCATGGCAGCATCGCTCGCTTTTTTGGCAAAAACGGGCGCGTGATAGAAAACGGACGACTCCGATTCAGGAAGTTTAGAAAGAAAAACAGGCAGAGAAGGCAACAAAAAAGGCTCTGTTACCGAAACGACAAAAGCGCAAAGGGAGCAATCTTCAACGCCCCAGCGCTCGTCGTGAATGTGTACACTTTTTGGATCGTGGGAAGCTTCGCAAACGGGGTGTTCTGCTGGATGATGGTGGTGGGACAATAGGACGTGCGCTGTCTTAACCGACCATAAAGCCGTGAAAAGCAGCAGCAATGCCCATGCACCGAAGTGCCGATATGTCCATTTTTGTTGCAAATTGCGAATATTCTGAAGGCAAATGTAACGAACCGTTTGAACTTTAGTTCTTCATTTTTTCAGATTATTCAAAAGGCTCCCAGTTTTCGCCCAGTTCACTGGGGTGCCAGAAGTGTGTTTTGAAATCCACCACACAGTCGTTTTCAATAACAATTCCTTCGTTTTCAAGTAGTTCTTGCATAAGCGTTGGGGTAGGGAAGTGATGTCGTCCGCTCAATTCGCCTTTGCGGTTCACCACCCGATGGGCAGGCACATTGTCCATTTGATGGCAATTGTTCAGGGCCCAGCCGACCATTCGTGAAGAACCCAGGGCGATAAAATCTGCGATGGCGCCGTAATTGGTTACACGACCGCGGGGGATTTGTCGCACTACGGCATAGACGAGATCGTAGTAGGAGGGCAAAATCTTTGGATCACCGATGGTAGGCATACTCAATGTGCTTCGTTCTTGAATAATTCGTTGATTTCCACATCAAAACCGACCAATAGTGAAGAGTTCGCCTTTTCCCCAGCCTCAAAAATCCCGTGGGTAATGTAGGCGTTTTCAAGCATCGTATAGATTTCCACAGCACGGTTGTTGGGATCGACGATCCAGTATTCTTTCACGGCAAAACGC
>JBBQSW010000195.1:0-7240 GCA_038213575.1 Chitinophagales bacterium
GACCAGCCTCCGCTTTACAATGATTATCGCCTGCGCACCAATATTTCGGATGCGCGTAATATTGGCATCGAGGCATTTGCAGAGGCCAATCTGTGGCACTTTTTCGCGCCCAAAGATTCCTTGCGCCGTCTTTCAGTGTTCATCAATACCTCCGTAATTGATGCCCGATACGTCAACACCGATGACGCGAGCATTCGCAACCGAAAAGTGGAATTGGTGCCGCCCCTGACCTTCCGAACCGGGCTGAGTTGGGCGCAGGGGCGTTTCCGAAGCAGTTTCAATTGGGCCTTTACTGCCGAACATTTTACGGATGCTACCAATGCCCGTCGCACCGCTTCGGCAGTAAACGGCATTATTCCCGCTTATGCCGTGGCCGATCTTTCGGTGGCCTGGTCCTGGCGCTGGCTGCTGCTGGAGGCGAGTTGCAACAATCTCTTCGACGAGCAGTATTTCACCCGTCGCGCGGATGCTTATCCGGGGCCGGGGATTATTCCTTCGGATGGACGAGGGTGGTATTTGACGGTAGGGGTAAGGTTGTGAGAGTGTTGTTTGATCCGTGTTCCATAAGTAACGTGAGTTTTGGATAGGTTTCAGAAAAAGCCGCATCGCGGCGACATTATAGTAGCGTCAGCGTTCAATGTTTTTGAGAACCGCGTAGCGGTGGCATTATTACGGCGATAAAATGTCACCGCTACGCGGTTCGTATTCCAAAAACGCCCTTGCGGGCTACCAAAATGCCACCGCTACGCGGTTTTAATTGAAACCCCAATAGCGAATCTATCCAAAACTCACGATAAGTATCATCCTATATACGAAATAAATTTCGCGCTACTCCCGAACCACTTTCCAGACCTCGCTTCCTCTTTTAGACCGTATTTGTAACACATAAAAGCCTGCGGGCAATTGGTTCTGCTCAAAAAGAATATTTTCTCCCGCAAACAGCGTCCGTGAAGTGGACCAAACCGTTTTCCCGGATACGTCGCTGAGTGAAATAAATGACGGGCCTTCTGGTGCATTTTCCAAAAATACATACAATCGGCTCGAAAACGGATTGGGCGATAGCTGCGCCATCAATTTTTCGCTTGGCTCTTGATTGCCAAGAGTATAACAGGTTCCGTTTGTGATAAATGGACTGAAATAATCGGCAATTTTTTGCGAGCGCAGCACCGGGTTGGCTGTATAGTGATAAGATCCATTGTCGCCATACCGAATGCACTCGAACAAGGCCAGGGCCGGATTGAAGGCAGGACACTGGTCAAAATCGGTTGTGAACGGGGAGGGCGTGGGGTTTGAACCAAACACAGCAGCCAAGGAACCACTGCCAAAGGTTTGAGGAAACTTGTTATGCCAAGGCGTAAACCCGAGGTTGCAATAGTTAGAAATGACAAAAAACGGGTAACCCGCACCGAAGGGTACGATCCCGTCGCAGGTTTGATGGTAAAGATAGACTGCGGGTGTATCGGGACCTTGCAGCCAGTTGTTTGCACCAGCCTCAAGCGGTACGCCCCCAAATAGGTTGAGGACCCCGCGCACATTGGCGTCGTGGCCATTGAGGTTGAGCGTCCCATCTACCGGGCCAAGATCGGGGCGTTTTAGGGCTGCGCCGGATGGGTTGATGATTTGGAGAACACAGTTGAGGGTATAACTATTGGTCACATTGGCCGCAGGGATTGGGGCATCTGGCAAGGCAAAACAGGATGTTGGCTTTTCTGCGTCCCGGTCGAGAAACCCGACGGCCAATGCCAAAAAGCCACCCGCGCTTTCGCCCCCAACCAAGACGCGCTCACTGCAAGTCGAATCTACGGAGGCTCTGGCTTTTAACCAGCGAATAGCCCCTTTCACATCTTGTTGGCCACGATAGAGCGCCCGGATGATTTCGGCAGAATCGGCGGGATAGAGTGTGGCGCCCGCTTGTCCGTCGCTATATGGATTGGGAATGGCCGTGCCGCTTTTGTGCCAACCAAGTCGGTAATTGACCGAAGCCACCACATAACCCCTTTGTGCCATTTCCGTAGCAATGAGTGCAAAGCCGTCCTTGCAGCCGCCAATCCAAGCACCACCGTGCACGAGCACGAGCAGGGGGCGTTGGGTATTGTCGTCGCCTACAGGTTTGTAT
This sequence comes from Chitinophagales bacterium, assembly GCA_038213575.1. GTDB lineage: Bacteria > Bacteroidota > Bacteroidia > Chitinophagales > Saprospiraceae > M3007. The sequence goes on from JBBQSW010000195.1 coordinate 2,117, forward strand.
AAATCGAGGATCAACGTGGTGGGGATACCGGCATAATTGAGTTCAACGCCATATTCCAGATCTTTTTCGACGCGCCAGCCGTATTGTTTGGTGGTGTAGGGTGCTTGGGCGGAAAGCGAAGCTGCGAAGAGCAGCAGGGCGAGGAGTGTCTGTGTTTTTTGCATTGTATGGATGGGTAATTGCATGCAACGCCGCAATGTCGCGACGTTATTGTTGCCTTGATTTACAGACGAGCATGGTGTTGCAAAGATACCTTCTCGCGTGCCGGACAATTGGTAATTGAGAACAGGTTTTTTTCAAAATCACGGTTTTCCGGGGGTCGAACTTATCAACTGGTTTCTCCACAGTGTTTGAGGCTCAATTTTAATTTTTTCGGGCTTGTTTTTCCTTCAAAATGAAGGGGTTAGAGTGCTCGGTTTTGCTGTGGACAGGGGTGGAAGTTTTTTGTTGGAAAATTATCCACATTGAGTTATCCACATTGTTGAGAAAATGCCTCACAGAACATACTAATTGAAAATCAATTATTTACGTTTTTTATCAACATTGTGTGGAAAACTATCTTTGACAGCCTGAGGAAATCCCCTACTTTCGCTCTCGCTTTTCAGCAGGTTTTTTTACTCCGCCTCACCTCCGTAGCGTCCCTTCACTCATATCGAGAGTTTCCAAATGGCCTTCAAGCCGTTCGGGGAAGTGTCTTGCCTCAAAAGATTGGCTTTTCAGTCGCTCTTTTTGAGAAGAGACCGCATCAATTTGATAATTTTTTTTGTTCAAAATAGTAGTCAATTTAACTAGCGCAATTGCAATAACCAATGGTACAACTAGCCAACATCTCCGATCCAATTCTGGCCGACAACCCTGACCGGTTTGTGCTCTTCCCCATCAAATACGGTACCATCTGGGATTGGTATAAAAAATCGGTGGCCTCCTTCTGGACCGTCGAAGAGGTAGACCTTTCGCAGGACATGAACGACTGGGAGAACAAACTCACAGACAACGACCGCAAATTCATCAAGCACGTACTTGCCTTCTTCGCGGCTTCCGACGGTATCGTAAACGAGAACCTCGTCCTGAACTTCATGCGGGAGGTACAGATACCGGAGGCCCGCTGTTTTTACGGATTTCAGGTGGCCATCGAGAATATCCACGCGGAGATGTACTCCTTGTTGATAGACACCTACATCAAAGACCCAAAGGAAAAAGACTTCCTTTTCAACGCGCTTCAAAACCTCGAATGTGTGTCGAAAAAAGGCCAGTGGGCCCTTCGTTGGATAGAAAACTCGCCGAGCTTCGCACATCGGCTTATTGCATTCGCAGCAGTAGAAGGCATCTTCTTCAGCGGCTCGTTTTGTTCCATCTATTGGCTCAAAAAACGGGGCCTCATGCCGGGTCTCACCTTCTCCAACGAACTGATCAGCCGGGACGAGGGCATGCACTGCGATTTTGCCTGCCTGCTGTATTCCATGCTGGAAAACAAACTCGACCCCGCCGAAGTGAAAGCAATCATTACCGAGGCCGTGGAGTACGAAAAGGAATTTGTAACGGACGCGCTGCCGGTTTCACTCATCGGCATGAACGCCGAGATGATGGGACAATATATCGAGTTTGTGGCCGACCGCCTGCTCATGTCGCTGGGCTGCGAGAAGGCTTATGGCACGGCCAATCCTTTTTCGTGGATGGATATGATTTCGATCCAGGGCAAAACCAACTTCTTCGAGAAACGCGTGGGCGATTATGCCAAAGCCGGGGTGATGACCAAGCGCGAGGAACAGGTGTTTAGCACGGAAGCGGACTTCTAAGGAACGCAGCACCAATAACTTAGTCATTGGATGCCACCCTTTGTTCCATCATACGACCCCTATTTTTCTTTAAATAGCCCCACTATTCGCAGAAAAATAGGGTTGTCTGATGAAAAAATGGTTGACCTAAAATGACTAAGTTATGGGTGCCGCGTTGCTAAACAATTGATTTTCACACCTAAATTTAATAATAATGGGCAAATTTGTCATAACTCAACGCAAAGACGGCGAGTTCCAATTCAACCTGAAAGCCAGCAATGGCCAAGTAATCCTTACCAGCCAAGGCTACGCCGCAAAGGCCTCCTGCCTCAACGGTATCGAATCCGTACGTACCAACTCCGCCGATGACGCTCGCTTTGATCGTCAAATCTCCGCCAACGACAAGTTCTTTTTCACACTGAAATCCACCAATGGCCAAGTGGTCGGCAATAGCCAGATGTACGAAAGCGAAACCACACGCGACAACGGCATCGAATCGGTAAAAAACAACGCACCCGAAGCGACCGTGGACGACGAAACCGCAGCTTAGTAAGGTTTATGAGGGTTGATAAGGGTTGATATCCCTCATAAACCCTTATCAACCCGCATAAACCCTTATCAACCCATTCATTATGAAACACTTAGTTCTTTCTCTTACTGCATTATTATTTACAGTTTCAACCCTTCAGGCGCAAAGCAAGAAGGAGTTGGCGACCATGCTGTCGCGGGATTTGGAGGCGTACCGAAAGTACACTTTGGCGCTCAATTTCGACAGTAGCCTCCAATTCATGCCGCCCAAAACGTTTGAGATCGTTCCATTCGATACGTTGAAGGCAAACATGTTGCAAGCCATGGACAACGAATACATGACGATTCAAATGGCCAGCTTCCAATTCGACCCTAAACGCAAGCCTAAAATCAAGAAGGCAGGCGTGTACCATTGGGCGCTCGTGCCCTACACCGGAAGCATGCGGATGGTTTTAAAAGGAGAAGAAGAATTTAAAGCAATTCTGATCCCGGCCATGAAAAGTCAGTTTGGAGAAAAAAATGTGACAATGGAAGGTGATTCAACCATGCAGATTGCGTTGAAAAGCAAAACCCTTATCGCTTATAAGGATCCCGCTTCACCTATATGGTTCATGATCGAAGACAAACGTCTCGATAAGGGCCAAGGAAGTGAGGCAGAAAGGCTGTTTTTTAATTCCGTGCTCCCAGAAGAGGTGCTCAAGGCCTTGGGGGACAAGTAAGCTAGTCAACTTAAAAGCTCAAATAATTCTAACATGCGCATCACGAATACCTTAGTTTGCCTTCTGCTTGCCGCGGCCTTGTCTGGCCAGTCTACCATAACGGGTACCCTCCAGAGTGGCGGCCTCACCCGGGAATACCTGCTGTACATTCCGGCAGCGTACACTGGAAATGTCGCGGTGCCCCTCGTTTTTAACCTGCACGGCTATACTTCCAACAATCTGGAGCAGATGTTTTACGGGGATTTTCGCCCCATTGCCGACACGGCCAATTTCCTGATCGTGCATCCCAATGGCACCCTGGATGGTCAGGGAAATCGCTTTTGGAACACCTTTTTGGGCAATTCCAATGTAGACGATGTGGGTTTCATCCGTGATTTGCTCAATGCACTGCAAGCGAATTACAACATTGACGCAAACCGGGTGTACAGCACGGGCATGAGCAACGGTGGTTTTATGAGCTACTCCTTAGCCTGTGAACTGAACGACCGCATCGCGGCCATCGCTTCCGTGACGGGCAGCATGATTCAGTCCAAACTCAATGCCTGCGATCTCGTACGGCCAGTGCCCGTGATGGAAATCCACGGCACAGCCGACAACACCGTGCCGTACAACGGCTCGCCGATCTCCACTTTTGTCGCCATCCCAACGCTGGTAACCAAATGGGCAGATTTCAACCACTGCAACCCTACCCCGAGCATCACCCAAGTGCCAAACATCAACACCACTGATGGCTGCACAGCAGAGCGTCAACTTTACACCGGCGGCGATCTCGGCAGCACCGTGGAGCATTACAAAGTCAACAGTGGCGCGCACACCTGGCCTGGTGCGGCCTTCATTATTGGCGTGACAAACCAGGATTTTAACGCCAGCAAAGAAATCTGGAGGTTTTTCAGCCAATATCGGCTCGATCAACTTTCGGCAACAAATACGCCCGAATCCCCGGCTGAAGCATGGACGGCATTCCCAAATCCGGCGCAGGATTATCTGGTGTTGCAATCCAAGGGTCAACGCGCTGCGCAACGGATTCAGGTTTTTGACGCGCTGGGGAGATTGCAACAGACGATTTCACCAAGCGCAGGTGAGCAGATTAGAATAGAGACGGCGGCTTGGATGAATGGGATGTATTGGGTGGTGATTGAGCAGGAGGGAAGTGTGGCGCGGGTGAAGGTGGCGAAGGCAGGAGGGTGATGGAATGTTACTTGAAACTCCCCTTCAGGGTTAGGGGGCGGCCAGACGATAGACACAATTTCTGATTTACAACAAAACCAACACTACCATGGAAGAAGACCTCACCCTCTACAAAGTCGTCGTAAACCACGAAGAACAATACAGCATCTGGCCCGCTGATCGGGAAAATGCCCTCGGATGGAACGATGCCGGAAAAGAAGGCAGTAAGGAAGAATGCCTCGACTACATCAAGGAAGTTTGGACGGATATGCGGCCGTTGAGCTTGCGGAAGAAGATGGAGGAGATGGATCGGGATAACAGAGGCGAATGACTTAGGCACCAACAGATTCTCCGCCGTGCTTGGTGTTTTCACCTACAGTAAGCACACATCTTCTTGTGAAAATCAAGTAGTTATAGAGATCTGTTGTTTAAACACTTCCTATCTAAGCTCAACGTGAGTTGTCTTCCTGACGGGATCTGTCCGCATCAAGTGCGCTTTGACCGAGCGCTGGCACTTTTGAGTGCTCGGGAGTGCAAGCGCTCGGGCAAAGCGCACTTGATGCGGACAGATCCCGTCAGGAAGACAACTCAGCCAAAGCTTGATTACTCAAGTTAGCAGCAAGCGCTGAGCTTGCGGAAGAAGATGGAGGAGATGGATCGGGATAACAGAGGCGAATGACTTAGGCACCAACAGATTCTCTGCCGTGCTTGGTGTTTTCACCTACAGTAAGCACACATCTTCTTGTGAAAATCAAGTAGTTATAGAGATATGTTGTTTAAACACTTCCTATCTAAGCTCAACGTGAGTTGTCTTCCTGACGGGACCTGTCCGCATCAAGTGCGCTTTGCCCGAGCGCTGGCACTTTTGAGCGCTCGGGAGTGCAAGCGCTCGGGCAAAGCGCACTTGATGCGGACAGATCCCGTCAGGAAGACAA
>JBBQSW010000196.1:0-7203 GCA_038213575.1 Chitinophagales bacterium
GGTCATTGGGTCAATGAAAGTGGCTTTTCGTGACTTGAAAGTCATTGGGTGCAAGGTTTGGGAAAAATTGTCGAATTCTCCGCCTCGATCTCTTTTTCCTCCTTTTTTAGAATGAAACTTACTTTCGCAACTTATTGAGCCGTAATAATGCACCCAATGAGCACCGAAACAAGACCCAACAATTTGACCCGCCGTATTGTCCTTGCCTTTACCAGCCTCCTCATTGCGGCACTCCTGCTCTTCCTTTTTTTGCCGCGCAACGCTGGCCCATACCGCGCCGTGCCCGCCCAGACCTCCCTATTGTTGGAATGCCAGGGCTTGCTCCGGGTCAAAATCCTGACCGACAAAACCTCCGACCCGCAATGGCGCGAGGTGTTGCACAGCACGCTTTTCGAACATTGTTTTGCCGATACCGATGCCGCGATCAAACTCCTCGGGCACGAGCCGAGTGTTTTTCGCGCTTTTGCCAAAAACCAAGCGATTGTGGCCCTCTCGCTGCATCCTTCCGACAGCCTCCATGCTCTTTTCGCACTCGAATTGGACGAAGGTTTTGACCTGGAAAAAGCCCTGAAAACCAACAAACTGACCCCAAAATATTTCCCCCACCAATTCCACGGCAACGACATTTTCAACGTCCATCTTTCCAAAACCGAGCGCCTCGAAGTGGCCATTTCCGGTCGGCTTTTGCTCTTTTCACGCCGGGCAACTTTGGTCGAAGACGCGCTGGCACAACTCGAAATTGCACACAACTGGTGGGCCGACCGTCCTTACATCTCAGATATTTCCGAAGCCCCCCTGCGCCTTCAACTCCGTCCCGCAGCGCTCGCAGAACAGGTACGCGGACAAATGAACGCCCGTTGGCGCGGACTGCCCGATTTGCTGGCCCGAAATGTCGAATGGTTTGGCCTCTCCTGGGATGGAAAAGAGGTGAAAGCGATGGCCGAAGCCAAGGGTTTCCTCAGCAGCCTCGACCGTTGGGGCGAAGCGCCCGGCAGCGCGATATTCAATGTGCTTCCTGACAACACGGCTTTTTTGGCAAGGGTAGGCTTGGGGCATATTCCTGCATTTTTCAGGGAAATCGGCGAAGGACGGGCGAGCGATTTTGAGCAATATGTGCTGCCCTGGGTGGGGGCAGAAGCCGCCATAGTAGTCTCCGAGCCGCTCTCTCCCGCCCTCACCGGCGACCGCTTGTTGCTACTCGCCGTGCGCGACAGCGCCAAGGCCCGGAGCAGCCTCCGCGCTTTTGGAAAAGCACACGGAACATTGCCCATGACGACTGGCGCGTACCAGATGTTCGAGGTGCTGGGCTTTCGAAATGCTTCACTGCTCAAACCCATTTTGGGCGACGATGAGGCATTTCGCAACCCCGTTTGCAGCCTCGTGGATGGCTACGCCGTCTTTGCCCCAGATCGCTCTTCTTTGGAGGTTTTTTTGGACAAATACCTTGTAAACCAAACACTTGCAGCGAATACCGATTTCCTTCAACTTCAACAAAAACTACACCCTAAAGGCCCGGCCTCGTTCTTGCTCAATGCAGCGTACCTGCCAAGTCTTTTGCGGAATATATCTGGAACAGAAGGGGAAAAATCTCTTGCAAAGACGGGTTTTATTGGGGTGGAATGGGCACCCAATTTTGGCCGAAAGGCGGAACTGCTGCTGGCCAGTCAAGCCCTTTCGCAACCGCTTGCGGAGACGGATATTTTGTGGAAATCCGTGTTGGTTGCGCCGGTGGTCACGCAACCTTACCTCGTGGAACAGCCCGAAGGCAAAACCGTCGCACTGGTGCAGGACCTGAAATTGAACCTGTCCTGCCTGGATCTGCAAAACGGCGCATTGCTTTGGAGCAAATCCCTGGGCGACAAAATCATTTCCGACATTCAGGGTATTGATTATTTCGGGAATGGCACGAAATGCTACACCTTCAGCAGTTCCACCCGCATCTACACACTCGACGAAAATGGACGCGATGTGGAGGGCTTTCCGTTAAAATTACCCGATAAGGCAACCAATGCTACCACCGTGGTGGACTTTGACCACAATAACAAATTCAGCTATTTTGTGGCCTGTGAAAATGGAAACATCTATGGTTTCGGACCTCTGGGCAGGCCGCTGGATGGTTGGAATGCCTTATCCGCCGATTTATCCGCCGTAGTTTCAACGAAGGCGGATGTTTCAACGAAGGCGAGAAATCCCGTAAAAAGCTCCGTGCGACAACCTATTCTACATTTCCAGCACAAGGGAAAGGATTATCTGGCCGTTCTGACCGAACTCGGGTTACTTTCCGTTTTTGGACGCGATGGAAACCTCCGATTTCCGCAGATTCAGCTGGACGAATTACCGCCCGAAGCAAATTCTAATGGCGGCACTTTTAAATACCCCCTGCAAGTGGATTTAGACGCTCCTGTTCCACGTATTTATTGTGCCAACACCCTGGGGACGGTTTTTGCCTGCGATTTGCAGGGGAAGTTGTTGGAGCAGCGCCCTGGGAGGCAAGGTAGCCTGGCGGCTTTTGGTCAATTGGAGGGTGACGGGCGTTTTGAACTAGCCGTTTTGGATGGAAAAAACTTGACCGTAACCACTTGGAACAAAACACTTTTTAAGACCCAATTTCCTGAAAAACAGCAGATTGTGTTTTTCCCCAAGAACAATTATATCGGCACGGTGGATAAACAAGGGCGGCGTGTATGGCTGCTTGACAGCAAAGGGAACGTGGCGGCGGGATTCCCGCTGGGTGGCAATACGGCGTTTGAGTTTGGCCGTCTCAACAAGGTGGATATGCTGGTGGTTGGCAATGGCAATAGCGTGTGGGCGTATCGGGTAAGGTTTTAGGGGCAGTTGCCAGTTTTGTCACTCGCGGAGCCCGAAAAAACCTTATATTTGCCAGTATTAACTTGCTCAAAAACTTTTCACAATTCAAATCAAACACTATTATGGCAATTTTAAAAGTCCTCGAAATCCTCAGCGATTCGGCCACCAGCTGGGAAGATGCCGCTAAAAAAGGCATTACAAAGACCTCTGAATCGGTGCGCAACATCCGCTCGGCACATGTGCAGAATCAGAGCGTAACCGTGAAAGACGGCAAGGTGCAGATGTTCCGCGTGAACATGAAAATCAGTTTCGAGGTCGAAGGCTGAGCATTTATGATTAGTACCGATGCTGCACAATATGCGGATAGTCAGTTGAGCGATTTCAAATAAGGCCCGAATCGTGCCCTGTACAAAATCGCTTAATCCAGCAAATTGCCCTTCGTAAATACGCACTGGTTACTGCAAAAACACTGAATCTATTGAGGTGACATCTCCGACGATGGAGGAGGTGTCACCTTAAAACCCTACAATTCAAACCCTACCAAACATAAGCAAATTGAACACCAATTCCAGGATAAATCAGCGGATAAAACGCACGATCTCCTCCCAGTTCCCACAAGAATACTTCGAGCATTGTAAGCCCCACGACCCCGACACTAAAGCGTGGTACGATACAGTAGTGCAAGCCTCCGTTGGTTGCCACTCCGATAGAGCCGCTTTGGGAGTCACCGAAATTAGGGCGAGAGTCTTGACTTGCAAAAATATGCATCCAAGGCCCTGAAGACAAAGTCCAAGCAAATTTCTTCTCCGGTTTTTGGAAGCGCCAGCGATGGCTGACCTCAAAGTATCGGCTTTGCACTTGATAAAACTCGTATTGCTGCCGGGTATGGTAACTCACACGCACCCCAATAGCATTGCGCTGATTGAAATTGTAATAGTAGCCGACCTGCAAATAGTGAACTTTTTCACCATCCGGTATTCGGAAGCCGGTGATTTGAACTTCGTGTGGGTGTGGATGTTGGGCTGCTGCTACATACGCCCAAGCCAAAAACAAGATGAGAAAACAACTTTTTTTCGCACCTGTTGCCTGAATCCAACCACATTGATTGGATTCACGCAACAGGTAAGCTGGTAACTTGGATGGAAAGAATTTATTCATTCAGGGTAACTGGTTAGCACGATCTCAAAATCCCTTCGGGATTTTAAATGCCATCACAGATCCAGGCAGGATGTTTTCGGGGAAGGTATGGAAGCAAGACTAAGGAGAATTTTCACCTCAAAAACACCGCCATTTCCTCCACGTCCCGAATCCGCACGTCAATATCGTCTCGGAGGGTGGTGGCGAGCGAGAGGCCCACATAATCGGCCTTGACGGGGAATGATTTGTGCTGGCGATCCACCAGCACGGCCACTTCCACTTTTTTCGGCACTACCTTCAGGAGCGGCTGCACGGCGTAAAAAATCGTACGCCCGGTATTGGCTACATCGTCCACGATGACGATGGATTTACCACGAAGCTCGGCTGCAGTCAATTCTACTACGGGTTCGTATTCCACAGGATTTGCAGGGTTCAACCGGATGCTTGTAAGGGTGAGTGTTGTGCTTTTGGGTGCAACCGCTTGCAACTCCTTCAGTAAAAGTTGGGCGAAACCGAGACCGTTGTTGTTCAGCCCGGCCAGAATGATTTCCGGTTCGCCGTAGTTGCGCTCCAGTATTTCGATGGCGATGCGGCGGATTTTTTGGCGGATTTGCTGGTCAGTGAGTATTCGCATTAGATTTGGACATTGGACATTCCTTGCTGGACATTGGATATTCCTGCAAAAGTCCAACCTTCGCGCTGTATTTTGCGCCCCGAAAACGAATTATTTATGCTTCAATCTCTCCTTTTCCTTTTGGTGGCCGGTGCGGCCAGTTGGTTTGCCTGGAAAGGCTTTAATCGGGTGTGGCGCAACATCCAGCTCGGCAAACCCGAAAAGATCAGCGACAACGCCGGGCAACGCTGGCGCAATGTGCTGCTCGTGGCCTTGGGACAGCAAAAAATGTTCAAAAACTGGCTGCCCGCCGTGTTGCACCTGTTCATTTATGTGGCATTTGTGATCACCCAGGTGGAGTTGATCGAGATTTTTGTGGACGGTGTTTTTGGCACCCACCGGTTCTTCTCCCCCTACCTCGGCGGGTTTTACACGTTTGTCATTAGCAGCATTGAAGTGCTGTCGGTACTGGCTTTTGTGGCTACGATCATTTTTCTTGCCAGAAGAAACCTGCTGCGCGTACCGCGTTTTTGGAAACCTGAAATGAAAGGCTTCCCTTCCCGCGACGCCAACCTGATACTTTTAGCTGAAATCATACTCATCACGGGCATTTTCTGCATGAATGGCGGCGATAAAGTGCTGCAAGCGAGGGGGGTAGAACACTATCATCTCACGGGCAATTTTGCGGTGAGCACTTGGCTGGGCCCCTTGCTTTTTGGAGGCTTGAGCGATTCCGCTGTGATTGCTGTGGAGCGCTTTGGCTGGTGGCTGCATATTTTCACGGTGTTCGGATTTCTTTGCTACTTGCCTTATTCCAAGCATTTGCACATCATTCTGGCATTCCCCAACACCTGGTACGCTGGCCTAAACGCGAATGGGCAAATGGAAAACATGCCTGAAATCCAAACAGAAGTGCGGGCTATGATGGGGCTGCCACCGCTCTCCGAAGCGAGCGATTCAACTCAAGATGGAGCCGCACTTGAATTCGGAGCAAACGATGTGACATCGCTTTCCTGGCGCAACCTTCTTCAGGCCTATTCCTGTACAGAATGTGGGCGTTGCACAGCGGCTTGTCCGGCAAGTATTACGGGTAAAAAACTCTCGCCCCGAAAAGTGATGATGGACGTGCGCGACCGTGCTGAGGAAGTGGGGGCTCAAATTGCCAGCGGCCAGCAGCAAGTGGGAAGTTATGACGACGGTAAATCACTTTTTGACCGCATTACGCCCGAAGAACTCCATGCTTGCACCACTTGCAACGCCTGCGTGGAAGCTTGCCCTGTGATGATCAACCCCTTGGAAATCATCCTGCAAATGCGCCGTCACGAGATTTTGACCCAATCAGCAGGCCCGGCAGAGTGGCTGCCGATGTTTAACGCAATTGAAAACGCGGGGGCGGCTTGGGCGATGAGCGAGGCGAGAGATGGTTGGAGGGATTAAATGATTGAGACATTGTAAAAAGGTTCTCTGAACACAAATCACACCATGTCCTGCGACAAAACTTTCACCGCCACCATCCATTACATGAAACAACCCACTCCATGTCAATCATAAAACTTCCACTGCTATTCGAGGGCTCAGTAGGTATAAAATTCGTATAAATTCGTGGCAACAATATGACAGCATACACCATGGCCGAAATGGCCGCACAAGACAAGAATCCTGAAATCCTCTTCTGGGTCGGTTGCGCCGGTTCTTTCGATGCCCGCGCCCAAAAAGTGACCCGCGCGCTCTGCAAAATCCTGAACCACGCGGGGGTGGAATTTGCCATCCTTGGCAACGAAGAACGCTGCACCGGCGATCCGGCCCGTCGCGCTGGCAACGAATTCCTGTTCCAGATGACCGCCACCATGAACATCGAGACGCTCAACATGTACGGCGTCAAAAAAATCGTGACGGCCTGCCCGCATTGTTTCAACACCTTGAAAAATGAGTACCCCGAACTCGGCGGACATTACGAAGTGGTACACCACACGCAACTGATCAACGAGCTGATTTCCAACGGAAAACTAAAGCTCAAAGAAGGTGGCGACTTCAAAGGCCAACGTATTACCTACCACGACTCCTGCTATCTGGGCCGCGCCAACGATGTGTACGAAGCGCCCCGCGCCCTGCTCGAAAGCCTCGACGTGGACCTTGTAGAAATGAAACGCTCGCGCAAAAACGGTCTGTGCTGTGGCGCAGGCGGGGCCCAAATGTGGAAAGAAGACGAACCCGGCGACAAGCGCATCAGCCTCGAACGCATCGAGGAGGCCCTCGAAACCAACCCAACCGCTGTGGTGGCAAACTGCCCGTTCTGTCTCACCATGCTGCAAGACGGACTTAAAGCCAAGGAGAAGAATGAACAAATTCCGGTTTACGATCTTTCAGAGATGATTCTTAGCAGATTATGAGATTGATTCGATTGGAGAGATTGGTTCGATTGCTCAATCTTCGTATAAACTCCCATTCAGGGCAATGTCATTGACTTAAGACCCTGAAAGGGTCAAACATGAATAGCCCCGAATGAAATTCGGGGAGGGCGTGTGTGTAACAACCCCGAATGGGGTTGAATGTCCATTTAGAATATATTCAACCCCATTCGGGGTTGTTACCATTGCTTATATTCCCCCCGATTGCATCGGAGGCTATTCAAATTCAACCACTTC
>JBBQSW010000197.1:0-7186 GCA_038213575.1 Chitinophagales bacterium
ACAATGCCGTGGCGGTAATTGAAGGCTTGCGCGGCAAAGTTTCTGCTTTCGTACGGACGCCGAAATACGGCGGCAACGGTGGCCAGCAACAAAATTCCTTGCAAAAAGCCTCCTACATGGCGCGCAAAATTTCCTGGGTCACGATTGCTGAAGGAGTCATGTCTTTGGTATTCTTATCCTCTGCAATTATTGGTTTGGCAACGGACAATACCGCTTTTGTACTGTTCCACTCTATGTTGGCCTTTGGATTTGGCACGATTTGCTACTACTCGATCAAGCACCTGAAATTCAGGTAGTTGAGGAGAAAATTACAAACAAAAAAGCCGCTTCGCAGTGTTTGCGAGGCGGCTTTTTTTATGTCCATTGGACATTCAATCCAAACCAATCATCCTATCCTCTGCCCGCCTTGCCCTAGTTCGCAATTGCGCGAGCCAAAAACCAATCCCCGTGAAGCCCAAAATAGCCGGGTAAAATACTAAGCGCATCGTGTTGTCTAAATCCTCGCTGCCAAACGCAGGATTGCCCGTGGAGCCAGGGTGCAGGCTCGCAAACATACGCGGCACGATGTACAGCAGTGGAATCAGCGAAGCGAATGCAAAAATATTGTAGACTGCAGAGAGTTTTGCGCCCTTTTCTGGCTCATCAAACGAGCGGCGCAGAATGAAATACGCTAAATAAATAAGCAGCGCCACCGCGGTCATCAATTGCTTGATATCGTTGCTCCAAGCCGCTCCCCAAGCGTAGTGCGCCCACAACATTCCAGTCGCTAGACCCATAATACCGTACAGCAGGCCTGCTTCAGCAAAGGCAGCAGCTTTGCGGTCATGATCAAGTTTTTTCTCCAATAAAAACCGCACGCTGTATACCACGGAGGCAATGAAAAGGAACATTAGGGCAAACCACATCGGTACGTGGTAAAAGGTGTTTCGGATGCTTTCATAGATTACGTTTCGGTAAGGGAAACTAAAATCTTTGAGGATGTGGAGGTTTTGGATAGGGTTTTGTCCCCACCCGGCCTTCGCCTCGGCGGGCAAAGCCGTATCCCGCACCACTTCCAAAGCGGAAGGGAGGAGCGAAACGCCGTCGGAAGGATGATCCAAAATGGCGTTGAGCATGACCGAGGACGTTGGCTTTGGTAAAGCAGCTGGCAGGACAAAGGAGGCCTCCATGGTGGTATCGTTCAATACTCGGATGTTTTTGCCCAACAGTGCCTGAGCCGAATCGTATTGAAGCCACACCCGGACTTGCGCTTCAGGGCTGTGGGTGTACCGTGTATTATAGCCATGAAAAGTCATCCGAATAGAATCGCCGGACAGGGCAGTTTCGGGGCTGACGTAGGCGATGCCGGGTTTGAGCGGCACGAACATGCCCACCGCTAAGGAGTAGAGGACGAGTAGAACGGAGAGGGTTTTCCACCACATGATATTGAGTGAATGAGTGTGTGAGTGAATGAGTGAATGATTCTGAAAGCTTGGGCAAAGATGGGGCGGGAGTATTCAAAAATCTGTGTCAACTGCTGGGTACGCCTCCTTCCCCTAAAGAGCTACGATTAGGACACAAAAGTTTTAGGCATGTGCCAGCCGTCGAATATTTTCTGAACACTCTTGCGTAGAGGTTTGTTTTATGGGTTTAGGAGCTTTTTCTTTTTAGGGGTAGGGGGTACGATCATCACGGGTAACAAACCCTCACTCCACCACCTTAAACGTCGTCCTCCGATTCGTCTGGTGCTCAGCCTCCGTGCAGGAAGAGCAGGCGCACAAGGCCGCTGGCTGACTCTCCCCATACCCCTTAGCTGATAACCGAGTTCCGTCTATGCCTTTGGAAATCAGATAATTGACCGCACTTTGTGCCCGCCGTTGAGAAAGGTTCTGGTTGTAGGCATCGTTCCCGCGACAGTCGGTATGGCTGCCGAGTTGGATGCGGATTTTGGGGTTTTGGCGCAGCACTTCGGAGAGACGGTTCAGGGTGGGTTCGGCATCGGGGCGGATATCCCACTTGTCGTAGTCGTAATAAATGTTTTCTAGCACGATTTCGCGGTTGCGGAAAATCTGGTCGAGTACGATTTCGATTTCAAAAGTCTGCACCGGGTTGCTGGGGTCTTTGGCGATGCCTTTGGTGCTGAATTTCGCGCTGTTGGCAAGGTAGCCTTCCAGGGTGGCATTGAAAACGTAGTCCGTGTTTTCAGCCAGTTCCATGCGGAAAAAGCCGTCGTCTTTTATTTTGAACGTCTGTTTTTTGCTGTTCCATTCGGATTGTACCGCAGCACCGGAGAGTGGCTTGCGGCCCAGGATTTTGCTGTTCGGGTTGGCAGGGTCGGAGAAGATTTTTTCCAGAACGTAGCCTTCCAGAATGATTTTATAGGCCAATGGCTTGCTCGGCACCGTATCAATTTTGGGCGGTTTGGGCGGCGGTATCCGTTGTTCAAAACGGTAAATATCGTCGCCGCCTTTGGCTGTTTCCAGGGTACGGTTGCTCGTGAAATAACCCGCTTTAATCAAATCCCCCGGTTTAGGGTCTTTGAGCACGGTCATGGAAGCGCGATCCACGATGAATCCAAAATCATCCGCCCCGCTGTTGATGGGCGCTTTCAGGTTTTGCGGCGGCGACCAGGCATTTTTTTCCGATTTGTAGCTCCGAAACACATCCAATCCGCCCATGCCTGTGTGGCCGTCGGAGGCGAAATAAAGTGTGTCGGCGTCGAACGTGGGAAAAAGTTCGTTCGAGGGAGTGTTTATGCTGCGGGGGAGTGCTTTGGGTGCGTCCCAGCCCGTTTCGGCTTTTGAATTGCGCTGGGCACTCCAAAGGTCGAAGCCGCCCCAGCCTTCGGGGTCATTGCAGGCAAAATAAAGCGTGTTGCCGTCGGGACTGAGCACGGGGTGGAAGTAATTAAGTTTCTCCTTTTGGAAAGGGAGTGGCACGGGGACTGACCAGAGCGCGTCCGTTCGGCCTTTTTCCGAGAAATAGATTTTGCAATAAGCGTCGTCGCCTTTATACGCGCCCACAGCCCGCACAAAAAACGCTTCTGTTGCCGACTTGTTGAAACAAGGAGTGCCTTCGTTGCTGGCAGTATTCCATTGGCTGTCAAATGTTTGTGGACTGGCACTTTTAGGTTCGGCGATGAAAATATCCATGAACTTGTTGCCGGTCCAGCGATAGTTTTCTTTGCCTACAATCATGTTTCGATCGCTGGTGAACACGAGCCTGCCATCGTGATAAAACACAGGGGAAAAATCGTTTTGTGGGCTGTTAAAAGGCACGGACTCAATGCTCCAGCCATTTTCGGGGCGCTCATTGAGCCAGCCCTCGGCAATGGTGCAGCCCGTTATTTCTTTGCGGTATTCGTAGGGTGAACCGATTTCAATGCCCAGGTTTTTGAACACTTCTCGGGCGGCGGCATAACGCTCAAGTTTTTTCAAGGTAAAAGCTTGAGCCTTGAGCGCGTCTGCACCATAATTATTGGCAAAAGCGGCCTCAAACCAAGGGAGGGCTTTTTCGTCCTGTCCGATGCGGCGGTAAGAATCGCCCAGCAAGTACGCCAACTGGCCTTTTTCCTTGCGGGTTTTGGCTCGTGGGTACTCTTTTTCAAGCATCGGCACAGCGGTGGCAAACTGTTTTCGTTCGTAAGCCGTGCTACCGTCTTTTATTTTCAAGGTGTAAGAACAGGAACTGGACAGGAGCAGCAATAGTAGCAGGTTTGTCCACCGAAGCTTCTCGCAGGCTCCACAAACTAAGGCGAGTAAAAGCGAAGGCGAGAATGCAGGAAGGAGGCAAAGGTCAGTTGTTTTTGTGTTCATAATCAATAACTTGAGATCGGACTATGGGGCAAATAAGTGAGGCGACTCACTTGAAGAAAGTTGTCTGGGCAGGTGACAAAGGTGTTGATTTTTAGAGAAATAATCTTGGGATGTGTTTTGTCTTTGGCATTCCAAACGGCTCCTTTGTGTAATTTTGCGGCGTTCAGTAGGGCTGATATGACCGGGTGACTCCAAGTCACCCGGTCATATCAGCTCAATTGAACGCTCCAATCCTAATGGATATTGGTTTCAACTTTTATCTCCGACTCACTTTTACATTCAAAAAAGATGAACAAACTCGTTTTTTCCCTCCTGCTCGGCTTGCTTTTCTCTGCCTGTCAGAACACACCTAAATCTGCAGCAGATAC
Organism: Chitinophagales bacterium; assembly: GCA_038213575.1. Lineage (GTDB taxonomy): Bacteria > Bacteroidota > Bacteroidia > Chitinophagales > Saprospiraceae > M3007. The sequence goes on from JBBQSW010000197.1 coordinate 4,163, forward strand.
CCCATTGGTGCCTGCCGACCCGATCACGAAAGGTGCCGCAGCGGCTGCCCCCGAAGTAGTTTCTCCCGAAGCGGTTCAAGAAGCCAGAACCAATCTCATGACGGGGGTGAAAATGATGGAAGATATTCGCAAGCAGGTAGATGCGCTCCCAGCCAAGGTGAAAAGGGAAAAGGCAGCAGAAATTGAAGGCATGTATGGTACCTTGGAGGGGATGATCGAGAAGCAAACAGGCATGCTTAATGAATTAAAAGTGTCCAGTACCCCTGCTACAGCAAACGATTCGCAGGACAATGGGGATACTGCCATCCCTAGTCCGGCACAAATGCAAGAGTACACCGAGTCTGTAGCGCGTTACGCTCAGGAAGCACAGGCCATACAGGAAGCGCTTCGGAAAATGGCCGGCAAGTAGGGTCATTTGGGATATGAACGATATCCGGTCAATAGCTCAATATCTTTTCAATAGCTCAATTGCCTGCGCCACCATGGCCCCAGTCACATCTAAATGCGTGACAAAACGAATCGTTTGTGGGCCAAAAGCCGAGGCGACTACGCCGTTTTGTTTCAAATACGCGAGGAATTCGGCAGGGGTTCGTGGCGGCACCAGGTCAAAAATCAGGATATTGGTTTGTGCAGGGCGGATATTTACCACCCAGGGTAATACGCTTAATGCTGCTGCCAATTGGCGGGTATGCTCGTGGTCGTCCCGGAGGCGTTCCACGTGATGATCGAGCGCATAAATGCCTGCTGCTGCGAGGTAACCTGCTTGGCGCATCCCTCCGCCCATAGCTTTACGTACCCGCCGTGCTTCTGCTATAAAGGCTTGGTTCCCAACTAGAACCGAGCCAATCGGGGCACCCAAACCTTTGGAAAGACAGATAGAAAGACTGTCCACTTCCGCACCAATACTCGCCGGGGAGTCGCCTGTTTCTACCAGCGCATTGAAAATTCGCGCACCGTCCAGATGGAGTGCGAGGCTGTTTTTTTGGCACATTCTGCGAATGTCGCGGATGCTTTCTATGGGGTAAATGCTTCCTCCACCTTTGTTGCAGGTGTTTTCGATCACTACCAGCGTACTGCGCGGCAACCAATCCTGAAGGGGCTTGATGGCGGCCTCCACCATTGCTGCACTAAGGATGCCGTTTTCGCCTTTTAAAAGATTGACCGCTATACCAGAATGGAAGGCATAGCCACCCACCTCGTATTGGTATATATGGCTCATTTCATCGCAGATTACCTCGTCCAGCGGGCGGGTGTGGACCTTAAGTGCGATCTGATTGGCCATCGTGCCACTTGGGCAAAACAGCGCGGCCTCATGGCCGAAAAGCGCGGCGCACTTTGATTCAAGCGCGTTTACGGTAGGGTCTTCGCGGAAAACATCGTCGCCTACTTCAGCAGCCCACATGGCTTTGAGCATTTCAGGTGTGGGCTTGGTGGCGGTGTCGGATAGGAGGTTGATTGTCATTATTCATTAGTCATTAGTCATTGGTCATTAGTCATTAGTCATTGGTCATTAGTCATTGGTCATTGGTCATTGGTCATTGGTCATTGGTCATTGGTCATTGGTCATTGTGGATGCGGCACTAGGCTTTAACCCAACTGATTGCTTTTCATCCTCAAAAAATGATCTGCCAGTACCAACGCAGCCATGGCCTCTACAATCGGCACAGCACGCGGAACCACGCAAGGGTCGTGCCGGCCTTTGCCTTTCAGGGTCACCGTTTCTCCTTCGACGTTAAGCGTTTCTTGGTCGCGCATGATGGTTGCCACGGGTTTGAATGCCACTCGAAAATAAATGTCCATTCCATTGGAAATGCCGCCTTGGATGCCACCAGAGTAGTTTGAAATTGTGGAGGGTTTAGGGTTAAGGGTTGAACGCGTTTCATCAACCCTAAACCCTAAACCCTCCACATTAAACAAATCATTGTGCTCGCTCCCCCTCATTTTCACCCCGGCAAATCCGGAACCGTACTCAAAACCTTTGGCGGCATTGATACTGAGCATGGCTTTTCCTAGATCAGCGTGTAGTTTATCGAATACAGGTTCTCCAAGTCCAGAAGGGCAACCGCGCACCACACCAGTCACCACGCCTCCGATGGTGTCACCCTCTTTTCGGATTTTTTTGATGAGGGCAATCATCTTACCAGCCAGAAGCGGGTCAGGGCAGCGTATATCGTTGGTTTCGGTAAGCGTAAGGTCAAGTTCGGTGTAATCTTTTTTCAGTTCCAAAGGTCCGACTTGACTTACGAAGGCTTGAATTTCAACTCCTTGTGTACGTAAAAGCAGTTTTGCCAAAGCCCCAGCGGCTACGCGGGCTGCTGTTTCGCGGGCACTGCTGCGCCCTCCGCCTCGGTAATCGCGATGACCGAATTTGGCTTGCCAGGTATAGTCAGCGTGGCTGGGCCGGAAAGCCGTGGCCAGATGGTCGTAATCACGGCTGCGCTGGTCTTCGTTGGGGATGACCAATGCGATGGGCGTACCCGTGGTACGGCCTTCAAACACGCCACTGAGCACTTGCACCGTGTCGCTTTCTTTGCGTTGGGTAACGATACTGCTCTGCCCCGGTCGGCGGCGATCAAGTTCGCTTTGAATAAAATCAAGGTCAAACTTTAGCCCTGCGGGGCATCCATCCACCACGCAGCCAATGGCCGCGCCGTGGGATTCGCCAAAAGTAGTGACTCGGAAAAGATGGCCGAATGTGTTGGACATGCGTGTAGCGCGAAATTCATTTCGCGTAAAATTTTGTGCTGTAAAAATAATGGGGCAAAAATAACAAGGCGGGAACTGTGGTGCGAAATTCATTTTGCGCGAGGTGGTAGAGCATCGCGAAATGAATTTCGCGCCACAAAAAAAGCAGGAAGCCAAGAAGGAGGCTACCTGCTGCTGCACTAAACGATGATAATAAGTGGATTAACGAACCAAGTTTTGATTAAACCGAATGCAAAAGGGGGTAATGTCTTTCGCCCAAAATCATTTGCTTTCGCAAAATGTGGTGAGGAGACCAGCCCTACCCCCCAGATGGACTGG
>JBBQSW010000198.1:0-7162 GCA_038213575.1 Chitinophagales bacterium
CCACCTTCCCCATTTTCCGACTTTTCTCTGCCATAAAGCCCATGACATGACTTTCAATGGAAGCATCTATAGTGGAAGTGAGCAGTTCTGGCTTCCGTTGAGAAACGGCCTGGAGCCAGTTGCGCACCAAACGCCAGTCGCCACCACCGTGGCCGTCGCCGCTGGAGTTATCGTACACGGTGCGTTTTCCTGTGCGGAAGTCGGTCAATGTAAAGGTTTCCATATCGCCCACAATGTCGCCCATACTGCCCATCACACGGGTTCGGCGGCCTTCGTAGGAGGTGAAGGCTTCCATCGAGAAATTGGCCGTGGTGCCGCCTTCAAATTCCATGGAAGCGATGTAATGATCTTCCTGGTTATTGTCCATCTGGTACACGCAGCGACCATAATTGGTTGTGCGGAGTTTTTCCAAAATATAGTCGCCTTGTTTTTCTTTCGCTTCCGGCAGGTCAAAAACGTACGTGCGCTGGCGGTTTCGGTAGTAAATTTTCATGGCCGAATACGGGCAAGTACTTTCTACTGCGCAACCATCCATACATCGCGGGGTACTGCCAGCTGGGGCATTTTCTTTTCTGAACCATTTGATTCCACCCATGGCCACAATTCTGCTGCATGGCTTGCCAATGAGCCAACGGAGAATGTCGAGATCGTGACAACTTTTGGCCAGAATAATCGGGGTGGTAGCATGGCGGTCGTGCCAGTTTCCTCGTACATAACTGTGGCTCATGTGGATATGCTCAATAGGCTCGAAGTGCTGCATGCTCACAATTTCACCGACTTGTCCGCCTTGCATCAGTTCGCGGAGTTTTTCAAAATAGGGTGCATAACGCAGCACATGGCAAACCGCCACGATGCGACCTGTCTTTTTTGCCAGTGCAAGGATGTCTCGGCATTCTTTTTCGGAAGGGGAAATGGGTTTTTCCAACAATACATCATAGCCTGCTTTGAGGGCAGCCATACAGGGGCCATAATGAAGGTTGTCGGGGGTCGTGATGAGCACGGCGTCTGCAAATTTAGGGCGATTAAAAACATGTTCCCAGGTGGTAAAACGGTTGGCCTCCACAATCTTGTGTTTTTCAACATACCGTTCGTTGCGCAGCGGAATAGGTTCGGCCACGCCCACTACATCCAATTCATCGGGGTACGAAAGTGCATAATTGCCATAGACATTGCCCCGGTTGCCCGCACCGATGGTTACGACGGTGATGGGTCTTTCCGGCTTTTGATAAAGCGGATTTTCCACTGAAAGCAACGGGAGTTGAAAAACCTCCTCTTCTCTGGAAAATCCAGTTAGCACTGCAGCGCCTGTGGCAGCGCCTAGGGTTTTGAGAAGTTGGCGACGAGAGATAGGCATGCTATGAGGTGATGAAGTGATGAAGTGATCCCTCGTCGCCTGAGGCTATGGCGGGTAAAGGGCAGGATCCTAAAACCGACCGAAAGGTAGTAATTTAAGCAAAAAAAACACCTCTCAGGAAAAAACCTGAAAAGCATTTTTGGCCTTTTGGAGATTGGACCTGGGTGTTGGATAAGTGATATTATGCGCCCTCGGGCAACAAGCCCAATGTCCAGTAGTCTATTTCAGCGCAAACCGAATCGGCAATGTAAAGCGCACTTTCACCGGATAGCCATTGGCTTCGCCGGGGCTCCATTTGGGCATATTGTTCACTACACGAGTGGCTTCCTTGCCCAAAATACCGCCGCCAGTCGGGGTTCTAACCACTGCAATGTCGCTGACGTTGCCATCTTTGCCCACCACAAAAGTCAGTACAACTTGCCCTTGAGTGCCTGCTTCTCTAGCCATTTCAGGATAATTAATGTGCTCGTAAATCCACTTGAACATCTCAGCTTCGCCACCAGGAAAACTTGGCAATTTGTTCACAGCGAACCCGTCGTAGGTTTTTTCATCCCCCGTTGAAGGGGTCTCAACGATGCCCGAGCCAATACTTGCCGGATCGAGCGTTGGTGGGCCCTCCGGGGGGCCTTCTACGGTTTGGGCCCCTACGTTTCGAGGATCATCCAGGATGGCTGCCACCTCCACGGGCTTTTCATCTGGCACCTCATGATCGGGGGCGACCACAGGCGGGGTGTAGGCGATGGCTGCTTGGGGAGGAGGCTTTATGTGCAACAAAGGGGGGGGCACCGGCTTTTCAATGTTAATCAAAGTTGGTTCTGCGATCACTTCTGTAATGGGCTTCTCCGGCATAATACTCGAAAAAGCGACCAAAATGCGAGGAAAAAGCACCAAAGCTCCTATCAGTAATAGAGCAACTCCCAAGGCTCTTCCAAGTGTGGTTGGATATTCGCGGCGAAGTTGATAGGCTCCATAAGCGCGGTTACGGTTAGCGAAAACGATGTCTAGTGCGTCGCGATGCGACACAGATTCATGCGTAGTCATGGCACAAAAATTTTAAATGTAAAAAGAAGATTCTGGAACTTTGGTTGGCCGACCGATTGAGGGTAAGATGTTGATTGTGAATATTTTGGCGTGTTAAGAAGGTGTTTTTTTTATAAAATTTTCAGGAAGTTGTTATTTCATCGGCACTAAGTTATAAATGACAAAAGCGGCATCCCGAACCTCGGGATACCGCTTTTGAAAAAAGATTTAAAATGAGCCTGTTTCTACTCGAGTTTGAACTTGAACGGGAGCGTATAGCGCACTTTTACCGGGTGGCCATTCGCTTCGCCTGGACTCCACTTGGGCATTTTTTCTACCGTAGATTTAACGGATTTACCGCAGCCTCCACCGATGTCTTTTACAATATTAACATCCTTGATGCTACCGTCTTTGCCTACTACGAAAGTGAGTACGACCTGACCTGAAGTGCCACTTTCTTTGGCCATTTCAGGGTATACCACATTCTTGTTGAGCCATTTGTACATCTCCTGCAAACCTCCGGGGAAGCTCGGTTCCTTCTGGATGTCGAACATCTCGTAGGTTTTCTCTTCCACTCTGGGAGCTTCGATCACCGGATCGAGGCTCGGAGCAGACACGTCTGAAGGCGGTGCTTCGTCATTGCCCTTTTTATCCTCCGTTCCTATATCCTCTTTTTTGTCGAGGATTTCCTCCACAGCCTTTTGCTCCTCTTCCACTACCTCTTCGTCTTTTTTGACGACGGGAGGCACGAATTTCACGGTCGAGCGTGTTGGCGGCGGTGGCGTTGGAGGTGGTGGCGGAGGCGGCGGCGGCGGATTGTTCGGGTCAATATCAGGTGGAGGGCCGAGCTCTGCTATCACGTCTATCGGTTTTTCTTTCGGGATCAGCCCACCCACAGCTTCCATAATAAGCGGGGCCGCAAATACGAGGACGATCAGTCCCAAACCGAAGACAAGTGCGCGACCCAAATATTTCGGGTACTCGCGACGGAGCAGATAGGCTCCATACGTCTTATTTCGGTTGGCAAAGATAATATCCAGCATATCCCGATAGATGGTTGTGCTTTTTTCGTCTGCCATAGTTTTTTAAATTTTATTCCTTTTAATGTTTTGACGTTCAGAGTATCCGCAGGCTTACTTGGTAGCAGCTTTTACTTGTTCGTCAACGCTGAATTTGAGACCGCCCGCAGGGTTTTTAATAAACTCTCTTTCCAGTTCGGACACCTCCAGTATCACATAATAACGCACCTTGGTAATAGCCATTTCATCGAGCGCATCCACGAGATTTTTGTAGCGCGCATCTTTAGTTGGCTTGATAAGTACGTTAATGTAAGAACCATCGGTGTGCTCTTCTTCCACCCCTTCTTTGTTTTTCCGTTTGTACGTCTCTGTTTGGAATTGCGCCTTCACCTTGTCCATCTTGTTCAAGATGACCTGACGCACCCCCTCTGCAGAGTAGTCCGTTGAATCGAGTTTTGCGTCAGTGATCCCTTCATACCAGTACACTTTGTCATTGCCGCCCAACAGGAGTGTGAGCACTTTCGATTCTTTCACGGGCTCTACATCCTCCTTCTTGATGTCTTTGTCCGGCATCACGAGCGCCATAATTTGTGGTTTGGCGAGGGTCGTGGTGAGCATAAAGAACGTGATGAGCAAGAAGCCCAAGTCCACCATCGGCGTGAAATCTACGCGCGTGGACATTTTTTTGGACCTGACTTTCCCACCTTTTTTATGACCACCACCACCGCCTTGAGCTATTTCAGCCATGTCGCTGTTGCTTTTTTAAGTGAACGAAAATGGTTACTTCTTCTCCGCTTTGCCTTCCATGCTGGTGATCAGGTTGAACTTGTTGACGTTGATGTCCGTCAGCGTGTTGATTACCTTTTGCACTGCAGGGTAAGGAGTGTCCTTGTCGGCCTTCACGATCATTACATATTCTTCTTTCACTTTGCCCTCTTGTTTCATGCGAAATTGCGCAAGCCGTGCATTGTGAATCCAGTCGGCCAATTCGCTCTTATTGATATCCACTGTGTCAACAGGGATACCCATCGCAGGGAAAGTGCTGCGCTCGGCTGGTGCCAAGTTAAGGAACTTTTTTAGCTGACCACGCGACACTCCAAAGCTTCCGACGTTGGCAAACCTCATTTTCTCCTCGTCATTGAGGCCAAGTTGGTAGCGGCTGTTTACATCCTCAATCAGGCTCAAACGCGTGTGCTGTCCGGCCATGTCGAGGAATATTTTGCCGTCGTTGCCGATGAGTACGGTAAGCGTACCTGCATCCGGCAGTTTGGTCTCAGATATGGACGAAGGCGTGTCAATGACCAAGGTTTCCTGCGGCTTCGCTTTCGCTGTGAGCATAAAGAAAGTAAGCAGCAGAAAAGCCACGTCGCACATGGCCGTCATGTCAATGGAAGGCGCGCTCCGTTTAGGTTTATGCTTAGGCATATCTTTTTAAGTTATGAGATATGAATTATGAGTGTTTAAAGGGCAATATCCCGAACACACATCACTCAGCTCTAGTTTTTAGTGTCCTTTTGACGCGTATGTTTGAGCCAGGCTAAAGCCAGCTTCGTCAATACGGTAAGTCATTGTGTCAATGCGACTCGTGAAGAAGTTGTACGCAATAATAGCCAGCGCCGAAGTACCGATACCCAGTGCGGTATTGATAAGTGCTTCAGAAATACCCGTCGCAAGGGCCGTAGAGTCTGGAGCACCCGCGTTTGCCAAGGCAGCGAAGGAACGAATCATACCCAACACCGTTCCAAAAAGGCCAAGAAGTGTTGCGACAGAGGCTACCGTAGCCAATATGTTCAGGTTTTTTTCCAACATTGGGAGTTCGAGGGTAGTAGCCTCTTCAATCTCTTTTTGGATGGCAATCACCTTTTCGTCTTTTTCCATGCCGGTTATTTTTTCCATTTCGGCATATTTGTGAAGGCCGGCACGAACAACATTCGCGACTGCGCCTTTCTGACGATCGCAAGCTGCTACTGCGCCACCGATGTCACCTTTGTCCAAAAACACTTTGATACCACGCACAAAAGTGTCAATGTTGCCGTTGCCCTGTGCTTTGCCAAGCGTAATAAAGCGCTCAAATACAAATACGATAACCGTAAAGAAAGTAGTTAGGAGCATGGGTACAACAAAGCCTCCTTTATAAATGGTACCCATGTAGTTACCCGGAAGCGGGTCTTTGTTATTGTCATTGTCAATAAAGTTGTGGTTTGCGCCGAACACGAATTTCCAAATTACGAAGGACACAACGTACAACAAGATGATGATAAGGAAAGGAAGCCATGCGCCTAGGCTGCCGCCTTGTTGTTGTGCTTGAGTGGGTTTTGCTGCTGACATGCTGCTTTAAAATTTTGTGAATGAATGATTTTAGTTTGACCTGCCCATTGTTGGTATCAGCGAAACCCGGTTTATCCTCAATTTTTTTTCCTTTAGACACCTGTCAAGCAAGTAGATGCATAGACTGTAAAAGTTGGTGTGCACAGGTCCAAAAAAAGTTTGACAACCCGAGAATCGCCCCTTTCAAAAACGGGAGGCGAATTTTCGAGGGGTGAAAATAGTGTAAGGAGTACAATTACAACCAAGCCCTTTTTAAAATTCCTCTTTACAAGACCCTTTTTGCACCATTTTTGCTTTGAAAATGTCCGTTTTTTGCAAAATTTAATCGCGAAAAACGGGAAAACACTCTTGGAATGGGGAAACAAAGCTATTTTTCACCTCCAAAAAAATTACATAAAAAAAATACTCCAAGGCGCCAATTTCAGACCTCATTCTGAAAATGAGTCAAAAATTTTTGGTAAAAAAATAATCAACGCCACGATCACCGTCCCCATTGCGGCCAACAAAACGGCCGCCGCCGCCACATCTTTGGCTTTGCCCGCCAAGGGATGAAAGTCTGGAGAAACCAAATCTGTAAGATTTTCAAGGGCTGTATTCATAGCCTCAAGGCCGAGCACCATCACGATACATAACGTCACGGCGATCCATTCTGTCCGTGAGATGTGGAAATAAAAACCTGCGAGCACGACCAACACGGCAGCAGCAGCATGGATGCGAGCATTGGGTTGATTTTTGAACAAGTCTTTTAGACCTTTAAATGCATACAGGAAACTGGCGGTTCTTTTTTTTAGGCCCATTTTCTAAAATTTTGTTCTGGCAAAGTTAAAACTGCTGGACTTTAAAAAATCTGATTTCGCCTTGACTTGTATTTTGTGGCAAGTGTTTTTACCTTTGCGCCCCACTTGACCGCCATATCCCGTTTAGGGCGACGGCGGTTGTTTGACAGATTGAAGGAATAAGTCTGCCCCACCCCTTTGTGGAGTAGGGTTTTGAAGAAAACAACCCGCCTTCGCCCTAAACGGTATAGGTGGTTTTGAAGAAAACAACCCGCCTTCGCCCTAAACGGGCTATGGCGGGTAAAGGAGAGATGTCCGAGTGGTTTAAGGAGCACGCCTGGAAAGTGTGTATACGCCAAAAGTGTATCCGGGGTTCGAATCCCCGTCTCTCCGCTTTAACCGCCATAGCCCGTTTAGGGCGACGGCGGTTCGACCAAACCAACCTATTTAACCGCCATAGCCCGTTTAGGGCGACGGCGGTTCGACCAAATCACAAGTTTTCTTAATCCCCCAAGAAAACTTCACAATGCCAACCAATGAAAATCAATCCCCCCAAAACGAAAATCCCAAGTTCTTCTACGTTTATATCCTTCATTGCAACGATGGAGGTATTTATACGGGATGCACGAGTAATTTGAGAGAACGCTTCAATAGACACCAAAAAG
>JBBQSW010000199.1:0-7162 GCA_038213575.1 Chitinophagales bacterium
AACGGCCATCCAATTTGCCAGCGACACGAAGCAATTGGCCTTGCTCGCAGAAGCGTATCGCACCGCAGCTGATCTCTACCACGAACTGTACGACTTTGAAAAGGCCTTTGAATATTACCAAGAATACCTCAATGTGCGCGATTCGATGCGCATCGAAGAGCAGGCCCGCGAACAACGGGTGAATCAACAGCGCTCCCTGCTCGCCGCCGCCGAAGGACAGATCAAATTCCTGATTACACGGCAAAATTTTAAAGACCTCGAACTCAACCAAATCAAGGTCGAACGAGAGCGGCTCGAACTCCAAAATAAAAACCTCGAACTCGAATCGCGCAGCAAGGAAGATGAGCTCCGTCTGCTCGAAGCACAACAAGAAGTCAGCCAAGCCAAACTTCGCGAACAAACGCTCCAGGCCCTTGAAGCCCGCCAACGCCTTCGCCTCGCCGACCAAAAGTTGAACGCGGAAAAGCAAGGCCGACTCATCGTCGAACTCCGTCAAAAAGATCAGATCGAACGCGCCCAAAACCAAGCCGACAGCACCAGCCGCGCGCTGGAAATAGAGCGCATTCAGCGGGAACAAGTCTACCAAAGCGAACAAGACGCAGACTTCCGCCAATTCGCCTATATCCTCGGCACCTTGCTGTTCCTGATTCTTTCCATGATGATCGTGTCGTGGTGGTTTGCCCGCCGCGCCCGCTGGAGATTGGAAAGCCAGAACCGACAGATTCAGGCACAAAACATTCAGATTCAGGAAGAGCAGCGAAAAAGCGATGGCCTCTTGCTCAATATTTTGCCGCAAGAAATTGCCGACGAACTCAAGGCCAGCGGTCAGGCCACGCCCCGGGTGTACCAATCGGCCACGGTGCTTTTCAGCGATTTTGTCAACTTCACGCGCCTCTCAGCGACGCTCAGCCCAGAGCAATTGATTGACGAGCTGAACGAGTGCTTTTTGGCCTTCGACGAAATCTGCGAACGCAACGGCCTGGAAAAAATCAAGACCATCGGCGATGCCTACATGTGCGCAGGCGGCCTGCCCTTGCCCAACGAGACCCACGCCGCCGATGCCGTGCGCGCCGCACTGGAAATGTCGAGCTGGCTTAATGCACGCAAACACGAGCGCCCCGATTCGCACCTCACGGAGATGCGCATCGGCATTCATACTGGCCCGGTGATGGCGGGCGTGATTGGCAAAAACAAATTCGCCTACGATATCTGGGGCGATGCTGTAAACCTCGCGGCCCGGCTGGAAGAACACGGCGAACCGGGCCAGGTAAACATCTCCGCTGCCACAAAAGAGGCGGTCAAACACCTTTTTATCGCCAAGCACCGTGGGCAAAAACAGGTACACAACAAAGGTATGGTAGATATGTATTTTATCGTTTCGGCGACATAAGCGCGGAATTAAAGATCAGCCAGAATTTAGTGCGGGTATATTTACCACTCATAATTGCATATACCTGCCTAATGAATTTTACTCCTTTCCCCGTTGCTCTGGTTTTCCTTTTCAGCACTGCACTATCATCCCAAACCATTCGGTTTGTTGACCAAAATGCTTCGGGCAATGGCGACGGCAGTTCTTGGAACCATGCTTTCATCCGGCTTCAACAAGCCCTCGCCGTAGCACAAGACGGTGATGAGGTTTGGGTTGCCAAAGGAATCTACAAGCCTTCGACTTCGAATGATCGCTTCGGCTACTATGATTTGCCGAGCGGTGTGAAAGTGTACGGCGGTTTTGTTGGTATCGAAACACAACGAGATCAGCGTGATTGGGCCATTAACCTCACCATTTTAAGTGGTGATATTGGCGTGCAAGGCGACAGCACTGACAATTCTTACAACCTCGTTTATTCCTATAGCCCTAACGAAAAAACCCGTTTGGATGGCCTCATTTTCGAAGAAGGAAATGCTAACAATACTGACAACAGCGTGGGTTCTCACCGCCCAACACGCTCAGGTGGAGGCATTTATTTGGACGGAGAAAATTTTGGGTATGCACAATTAAGTGTGGCCAATTGTATTTTCCGAAGAAACCGGGCAAACTATCAGGGTGGCGGGATTTATGCGAATGGGCGAGACGGTGGCATGGCGATTGTTAGGCTGGAGCACTGTCTTTTTGAGCAGAATGTGTCCAATGTCACCGGTGGAGGGCTTGCTTTAGAAAACTACTTTGAGCAACCTTTTGCGCTGGAATTGAAGATGTGTGAATTTCGGGAAAACTATGCCTTAGCAGGGGGAGCAGCCGTTTGGCTAAAAGCGCATCAAGCAGTTACTTTTACAGCTTGTAAATTTCTTCACAACCGCACGAATTGGGGGCAAGCAATTAGTTTTGACAACGTAGATATTAACTACCCTGTCAGTTTTAAGCAATGTTTCTTTAAGGATAATGGAGACTACACTATTTGGTATATAGGCTTTAGTGCAACAAATGATGCCGAATTTGATTTCAAAGATTGCATCTTTGAAGAGAATGGTTTGCCGGTAATCTATCTCTATTTTTTCGAAGCGGCAAAATGCCGACTGGAGGTTAAAAATTGTATTTTCAATAGAAATATACAGGATGGCAATAGCACAGCCGCAGTAGTTCAATTGCGTACAATTGGAAATGTCGCCAATATATTTTACTTGAATTGTCTATTCTTTGAAAATGAGCAGTTTGAAATCGCTTCATCAGGGCTGTCAAACACTTATATCAACAACTCTATCTTTATTGATAATCAAAGCCCGCTGAACAAATTTATACTAAATGGTTCTGGCACGTTCCATGTCGCAAATTCCCTCTTCCGTTTGCCTTCTTGTGGCGATATAGCAGCATCCAATTCCACCATCCTATGCGATTCCACCAATCTCTTTGGCCTCGACCCACGCTTCGTAAACCCTTCAGCATCAGACTTTCATCTCCAACCCTGTTCCCCTGCCATCAATGCGGGCATGAATGCCATCCTCGATTCGCTCGGCATCACCACCGATCTGGACAGCAATCCCCGTATCCGCAATGAAGTGGTAGATATGGGGCCTTACGAAACCAACATCTCACTTTATCCCAGCATCTCAGGGCAGCCTGTTTGTTCCGGTGGCAGCGGCGGTGGAATCAAGTTAAGTCCAAACCTCTGTCCACCGTACTCCTTCTTTTGGAGCAATGGCACAAGCACGGGTACCAACACAAATGGACTTAGTGCTGGCACTTATGTTTTTACCTCTACTGGGTCGAACAATATCCCTGTTTCCGATACCATCGTAATCAGCGAGCCCGCGCCTGTGGAAATCAGCTTTGAAGCCACCAATGCCCTTTGCCACGACCAGCCCAGTGGTCTGTTGGAAACTTTTGTTAGCGGGGGTACACCCAATTATCAGTACCATTGGGACCCGCCACTTCCGCCCCTCGCTTCGCACGCTAACCTATCTGCTGGAACCTACAGTGTGACCGCCACGGATGCAAACGCTTGCACTGGCACGGCGCAAGCCGTAATCGGTTCGCCTGATCCGATTCAATATTTTTTCAGCATTCAAAACGCTTCTTGCGTAGGCTGTTCTGATGGCAGCATTGTTTTTGACAGCGTTGTTGGGGGCACCAACCCGCCGCTTCCCGCGCCATTGTTCAACCTGATGGCCGGACAATATTGCCTCACCCTGACCGATGCTGCGGGATGTACGGTGATCCCTTGTTTCACCATAGGCGTCCACTCGGCAGCCAACGAAGAAACGCTCAACCAAACTTTGAAAATCAGCCCAAATCCAACAGCTTCAGGCGAAACTGCTTTACTGGAATGGATTGGTAATGAACGAGCTATACTGCGGGTTCTGGATGCTCGAGGGAGCATCTTGGAGGAAAAACAGATTGACCAGAATACTTCAATCCGTTTGGCCGCTCGTTGGCCAGCAGGAATTTATCAGGTGGAAATTCGGACGGAATCAAGAAAATGGGCGGTGCGGAAGTGGGTGATTTTTTGATCTGTATATAGATACGGCTAAATCCGCCGGTACAAAAAAGCCCCGCCAATCTTCCGACAGCGGGGCTACTTTCTCCGATAAACCAAATCAAACTTTCATATTCTTGGTTGGTGATTGGTTAATTGGTGATTGGTTTATTGGTGATTGGTGGACTGGTGGACCAATCACCAATTAACCAATAAACCAATCACCAAATTACCGTCCTCCTTTCACCCGATTTTTCTCGTCTTCCAAACCTGTTTTACGCTGACGGGCTGCTTTTACGTCGTTGGAGCCAAAGCGATAAGAAAAGTTCAATGTCACAGTTTGGCTTTCCCAATTACCATTGGCAAGCATGCGCAAGCCGGGAGAAAACAGATTCTCGCCACGCCAGCCTGCTGTACCCAGTATGTCGCCTACTCGGACACGGATTTCGCCTTTGTCTTTCAGGATTTTTTTCTTCAAGCCCACATCCAATGACCCTTGCGCTGCGCTGCGAAGCGTGCCCCAGAAAGCGCGGCTGTTGTACCAGCCTGAAACTTGAAATCCAAATCCCAAGGGCAATTTGATGTTCTGTTCGGCATAAGCATTGAGGGCGTTGTAGGACTGATCCACTATAAAATTGGGCGTTTCAGGGGTGCTGAAATCAGCGCGGAAATGGCTGCGCAAGCCCGTGAGGCTTACAAATCCGTCCCACCATTTGGTGATAGGAGTGGGTGCGTTGACTGTCAATGTATAGTTTTTCTGATCCGCCAGGTTTTCTTGTGTTATGTAAGTAGCGCGGGTGTCGCGCACATCGCGCTGCAAAATCTGGGTGAACACATCCTTCGTATGGCTGTAACCCAGGGTCATCACCGGATAGCCACCGTAGGTTGGGCTGATTTCAAAGGAGTTGCTGAATTGGGGCCGCAACATGGGATTGCCCTTTTGATAGGTCAACTCGTCCAATTTGTTCTCAAACGGGTTCAAGTCCTGATAACTCGGGCGGTCAATCCGGCGGCTATACGTCACATTCAAACCAACTTTGGGCGTAAACGTGTAGGTGATGGCAGCGCTGGGGAACAGTTCCATATAGTTGTTGGTGAACGTAGTGTCTTTCCCAATGCCCTCATAGTCAGTGTTTTCCATCCGAAGTCCGGCTTGCACATTTAGTTTTTTGCCAAAAGCGCGGTTGTAGTTCACATACGCCGCATGGGTGCGCTCCGTGTAGTCCACCGAGTTGCTTTGCTCCTCACTTTTCACTGGCACACCATTGGCAACTTTGAAGAAGTCAAAGGTGTTGGCGGTTTCCACATCCGAAATCTTGACGCCCAGGCCCAACACACCCTTCCAAAGGCGTTGTTCGTAGTCGGTTTTAAGCGTCATGATGTTAATGTCAGTAGGCGTGTTGTTGCGGTAAATCGCTTCGCGAAGGGTTTCCGAGTTGTCTGCCGAACGGTAAAAATTGGGTTGGTAGCTTGCACCGCGAATCCGATACGACCCGCGGTCGAGGTCAATATTGAAGGAGTGTCCGCTCGTGTCGGCAAAGCGGTAGTTCAGGTTAACATTCAAGTCTTTACGATCGTTTGCGGCATCATTGGTCGCCACGAGGAGCGAATCAATACGGTCGGCGCTGTGCAGGTCGCTGATTTTTGCCACGCTGCTGGAATGCCAGTCGCCCGGGTTTACGCTGCCGTTCAGGAGCACGCCTAGGGTGTGTTTTGAGTTTAGAAAAAAGTCCACACCAGTGCGGTAACCCTTGTAGCGGTTTTCTGAATATTCCTTGTTTTTTTGATCAAAAACGCGCCAATCTTGCCCTGCTGAACCATCGGCGCGTAAGTCATCTTGCAATTGTTCACGATAGAAATTTTGACGGTTTTGCCAATCACCATGGTGTAAATTGAAATTACCAAAAGCATTGAATTTTTCACCGCGGTGGTTGAGACTGATGTTGCCTCCGGCCTTGAGCGTTTCGCCGTAGATGCCTTCCAAACCAAAGTTTCCGTTGGTGCCAATGGCCTTGTTTTTTTTCAGGCGAATGTTGATGATACCTGCATTGCCCGAAGCGTCGTACTTGGCCGAAGGGTTGGAAATGATCTCGATATTGGCAATGTCAGAAGCTTGTGTGCCTTTCAACAGGGCGGCCAAATCCTTGCCGTCGAGCGGCAGATCGCGACCGTCAATCATTATTTTCACGGCGTTTTTACCGCGCACGTTCACATTGTCGTTGTTGTCAACCGTCACGCCGGGGGCTTTGCGCAGCAGTTCGAGCGCATTGAGCCCTGTGGAGTTTACAGTACCTTCCACATTGAGCACGGTCTTATCAGCTTTCACTTCCACCGGCGGGCGGCGTGCTACTACGGAGACTTCGGCGAGTTGATTTTCAGCAGCTTTCAAAGTGAGTGCTTCGAGGGTTTGATCGCCGCCCTTGTAGTCGAATGTTTCGCCAGATGCCTCGCCGGTGCCAATCAGATTTGCTTTGAGAAAATAGTTGCCAGCCATTGCGCCACCAATTTCAAAAGCACCGTCATCACCCGTAATAGTTCCTTTTACGAGCGTGGAATCGGCGGATTTATGCAAGGTAACGGTAGCATATCCTGCTGGCGCTCCATTGGGTTCTTTTACGGAGCCACTGATTTTTTGAGCAGAAGCCACCGATGCTGACAATAAAAGTGCAAATCCAACCAAAATAAGGCTTCGGGGAGTAAACCCGCCTTCGCCAAGGCTTCGGGGAGCAAACCCGCCTTCGCCAAGGCTTCGGGGGGTAAACCCGCCTACGCCAAGGCTTCGGGGAGTAAACCCGCCTACGCCAAGGCTTCGGCGGGTAAAAAAGAAAGTTGATTTCATAGCTTAATTATTAGAAGACGAATGTTTTTGTTTCTATGCTGCAAAGGTGTTTGCTTTCGGTAATTTGCAAAGCATAGAACCTACCAATGCCCAGTTCTTTTGTATGAACTGTAGCTTTTGAGGGATGAATCGTTTTTGGGGAATTGGTTATTTGTAGATTCGGTTATTGGTGCCGCGTTCCTAAATAACCAAATCCCCGTATAAGCACTGCCCCAAGAGACCACGCCAAGGACAAAGAGGTTACGGTCTGGCTGCACGGGAACTGCCAACGACCAGTTTCTCTAGACGAATAGATTGGTAATGGAGACAAGCATTGAAACCTAGTGGCAGGGGCACGAAGTCTTTGACGGTTTGTTCGACTCTTTTGAACTGATACTTTGTTGCGCCTCAGTCATGGAGAGCCCGCTACAAT
>JBBQSW010000200.1:0-7144 GCA_038213575.1 Chitinophagales bacterium
TTACAAGTGCTTCGCGATGCTGAAAAGCCCGAAAATCGCTATGATGGAGTAAAATTCAGGGTAATTGGTGTTCGTGACAAAAAATGAAGGATGTAATGAGCCTCCTTCGCCCCGAGTCCTCGGGGCTACGGCGGGTAAAAATGACGTAATGACCTAAATGACAAAATGACCTAAATGACCCTTTCCGAAATCTGGGTTTACCCCATCAAATCACTGGGTGGCATTGCGCTGCAAGAAGCCGTGCCGGAACAGCGTGGCCTTCGTTACGACCGCAGGTGGATGCTGGTAGACGATACCGGGCGCTTCGTTTCCCAGCGTGAAATCCCGCGCATGGCAATGCTTGGCACTGCCCTTGAGCCGCCCTTCCTCCATGTCTTTTGGAAAGACAAGCCTTTGGAAAAAATTCATATTCCTCTGGAAACCACCTATTTAACCCCATCAAAAATTCAAGTAGAAGTATGGGGCGACCATTGCTCTGCACTAACTTTACCCGAAGCGATCAACCAATGGTTTTCCGATCAACTGGGGCAAACCCTGCGCCTAGTGTACATGCCCGATACCACCCGTCGCTGGGCAGATGAGCGCTACGCTCCAGCCGGGCACCACGTCAGTTTTGCCGACGGATTTCCTTACCTGATTATCGGACAAGCTTCGCTTGATGAACTCAACGGTCGGCTCGTGCAACCCTTGCCGATGAACCGATTCAGACCCAACTTTGTGTTTACGGGCGGCGTGGCCTTTGAGGAAGACAAGTGGGAGGAATTTACCATTAATAATCAGCCATTTCAAGGGGTAAAACCTTGCGCCCGCTGCCCCATTACTACTACAGACCAGGACACCGCCGTCCGCGCAGCAGAGCCCTTGAAAACCCTGGCAACGTATCGTAAATTTGGAAACAGAATCCTCTTTGGTCAAAATGTGCTGTGGCTGGGAAAGGACGAATCCGTGGTAGGTGTGGGTGATATAATCCGCATTTAGAACTAGCTCCTCTTTGACCAATCAAGGCCAAAACCGCTCAATCCGCCAGATAAAAATCCCGGGTCATTTCCCGAAACTCCTGAGCATATTCATCCCCCGTTTTTCCTGCATAAATGCAAAATTCTTCCTGCTGAAATGTATAGGGGCTTTTCTCGAATTGGATCAGCAAACGTTCTACCTGCTTTCCCGGTCGGCTGCGGACTTCGGTGATTCCAGTCCAGTAAAGACCCAGCGGCACAGCAAGTTCGCAGAGACGACGGCCTTCAAGTGCTGGCATAATTGCGCAAAACTTGCCTTTTGGGGCAAGCAACTGGGAAACACAAGCCAGTAAATCACCCGGCGAAAGCGTGGCGGTGTGTCGGCCAAGGCTGCGTTCTTTGTTGGGCGAAGTGGTTAGTTCAGAAAAAAAAGGTGGGTTGCTGACGATGAGGTCGAATGAAGATTTTGGTCTATTTATAGTAAATTCTTGAATCGAGCCTTCCCAAACTTCCAATTGACTGGCCCAAGGACTGTCCGCAAAATTGCCGCTGGCAAGTGCGGCAGAAGGCGGGTGAATTTCGACTGCAATCCCATTCCAGCTGGTGTCCTTGGCTTTGTTGTGATTCAGGTTACTGCCACTGGAATCCAAACGCTGGGCAAGCATTAAGGCCACTACGCCCGTGCCGGCCCCAATGTCCAAAAATCGCCTCGCTCCGAGCACATCCGTCCATGCACCGAGCAATACGGCATCGGTGCCAACGGGCTGTGCTGCGCCTTCTTGCGCTACCTTAAATTTTTTGAAACGGAACGCTGGCAACGACATGAGCACTGACGAAAGTGACGAAATATTGGCCAGGCTTTAAATCCGCAATGCGCAGGCTGGATGACCTTCCTGCAACCCTGTTTCCTGACCACAAGACTTGGCCAAGCGTATTTTTTATGCAAAAAACACCCTCCACCTCAGGCAAGCCCTGCAGTTCGAGATAATCGGAAGCGGGATTTGGAAATGCGCTGATTGATTGACTATGAACAGATTGCACACTCGAAGGAAATTCGCCCCAACGTTTTTCAAATTCTGCCTTGAACAATGCCGCGAGCGCAGGATCGTGAAGCACCAGTGTATTCTCGTCATTGGCCGTCTCGGCAGCCGTTGACCAATTGTGCGAACCCGTTACCACCGTTGGATCAGAATCCCAGTCATAAGCATCTACAACCCCATACTTGTGGTGGAATTCACCCGAGAGGTTGTGATGGCGGACATTCACACCAAAGGACAGAAGGTGGGTAAATTCTGCACCAGAATCACCGATATTTTCCATGATGCCGCGCACGGGCACATTGGCATTGTGCACATCCACCAGTGCATCGCCCAATTCATTTTTTGTAAATGAAAAAACGGCAAAAAGCGCTTCACTCTGGGCACTTCGGAGCACTCTGTCAATGTGGCTGGTAGTCTGATCGGATGGAGAAAAATACGATTCGACCCAGTGACCGCCGATGATAAACTGGTGCGGGGTGTCGTCGAGTTTGGCAGATCCAAAACGGCTCAGGAGCGTATCGGGGAGGGCACCCTCGCTGCCCCACATCTCTTCAAACTCAATTTCATAAGCACGCGCAAGCGATTGATCCTGAATAAACAAGGTGTTGTTGAAGTCGGTGACAATATTCTGATTAGTCCAATTCAAGGAGCCGCCCATCACCCAGGCTTTGTCGGTGATATCGGCATCAATCACCATAAATTTGTTGTGCATGATGGTTTCGCTGTTGCCATAAAGCAGCGGGAATTGCGGGGCGGGGTCAAGCGCAGTGTTACTGGCATTCAGTGCAGCAACATAGCGAACGCGAACGCCCCGGGCCTGGGCCGCTTCGATGGCAAGGGTGATTATGTCGCGGTTATTATTGTACATCGCAACGTCGAGCGTTTGTTGGGCTGCATCAATTCGGGCAATGGTTTCGTTCAGCACCTCTTGATAGGTTTCACCGTCTGGGACAAACCCATTGGCAAAAGCAGGGTCAATGCCCTTGTTGAAATAGGTTTTAATCTGCCCGGACGAAAGCGAACGGGTAGCAAAAGGTATGGATTCAGAAAAGATAGTCTCTCCGTTGTGCCGCGCTACTATTTGCACCCAGTAAATAGTGCCCTGTGTGAGGTTGGTGAAAATATAACCGTGATCGGTCGTGTAGCCCGTCACAGGGAAGGAGATATTGGGACTGGGGTCTGTGCCAATTCGGAGTTCACAATCCGCAGGCAAACTAGTTTTCCAATTGACTTGGAAGCCCGTGGTGGTGATATTGGATTGTTCTAATTTTTGAGGGAAAAAGAAACAGGTAGAACCTTCAAAATCATCTATCGTTCGGGGCAACAGTTGAAAATTGTCGTACTTGGAAAGGATAGCCCTGAGTCTCACTGGCTCCGAAGGAATATTGCTCCCAATGAGCGGGTGACCGCTGCGCAAATAAATTTTGGCCGATGCCCCTTCCGAGTTTGTTAGGTCGTACGAACCTGCATTGTTGAAGTTGCCACCTGCATTCCCGAAGGTAATACATTCAAATTCAAGTAATTGACTCTGATAATTATCCGAAATTTGCGAAAGCGAAATGGGTTTGGGCAGCGGCAAGGTATTGCCTGTGGAGAGGATACTGTAAGAAGTAATGGGCGTGATTTCCAACAAGCCGTGATAGTAAACCAAGGTTCCAGTCACCTCAATACTGTCGCCCCGAAACACCGTCTCGTCGAACCCAGGTAATGAACCCGTGCCTGCGTAGGCAGCAATGCCTGCTGTGGCGTCTTGCAGGTAGCGGATTTTGCCCAGCTCAGGGCCATTGGTGACCACGCCACGCACGGTGACGGTGTTGCCCACAGGCTGTGTGCGTGTGAGGGCGATGGTTTGGGCGTGCAGTGTGCTTTGAAAAAGCAAACCCGCTGTCGCCCAAGCTGTTGTAAAAACCAGGACGCGCAAAAAAGCTTTGGCGGACAAAGGGATTAAATGGAATAGCCTGTTATTTATCATTGCCGTTGCATTGAACCGGGCAATTGGGGTTTACGAATTGAGCGCGAAGTTCCTCATTTTTGCGGCATGGAAAAAATTAACATGGAAAACTTGGGCCGAATGTCCGTAACTGACTTTAAAACCCGTCCCAAAATCCCTCTCGTGCTTGTGCTGGACAGTGTGCGCTCTGGCCTCAATGTCGGCTCCATCTTCCGTACTGCCGATGCTTTTGCC
Source organism: Chitinophagales bacterium (assembly GCA_038213575.1). GTDB lineage: Bacteria > Bacteroidota > Bacteroidia > Chitinophagales > Saprospiraceae > M3007. Next base: position 4,182 of record JBBQSW010000200.1, read on the forward strand.
TTGGAAAAAATCCTGCTCTGTGGCATCACCGCCCAACCGCCCCACCGAGAGATTTTGAAAACGGCGCTTGGCAGTACGGATTCTGTGGAGTGGGATTATTTCAGCAGCGCAGCGGATGCCGTTCGGAACTTGAAGCATGAGGGCTACGAAGTTTACGCCATCGAACAGACAAGCCAAAAAACTTGGTTGCAAGATTTTTCACCTACAAAAGAAAAACGATTTGCTTTTGTGCTCGGAAACGAGGTCGAAGGCGTTGGAAATGAAGCACTTGCCTTGTGCGACGGGGCTTTGGAAATACCGCAATTTGGCACCAAGCATTCGCTGAATGTGGCGGTGGCAGCGGGTATTGTTGTATGGGAGTTTGTGCGGAAAGGGGGAGGTTTTTAAACACATAAGGCACCTAGTGGCAGGGGCACATAAGGGTTGATATTCTTATTTGCCCTTATTTGTTTAAAAAAACGGCTTCCGGATCACCCAATATTTCCGAAGGCTCACCCAACGCCACAACCCAGCCTTAAAACGCTGTTGGGCAGAGGGCCAAATATCCGTTGGCGGTTTTTGCCCGAAAGTTTCTCGATAGGTCTGGAGTGTTTGCTCATATTGGGCAATGTGCTTGGAAAGCTCACTTTTCCCGCCCTCCGTTGGAGCATGGTGCAGTGGTCGTTCCAATATTTTTCCACAAAAATTTTCCCAATAGGAACGGGTGTAGACCATGTGCAAATGCCAGGCTTGGTCTATCTCTTCGGAGGGTGTGACCGGGTGTTGGGCAGTGCAAGTCAAAAACACAAAACGCTTGTATTCCTCAATCACGCGCAAAGCATATCGGCGAGACCAGTTGTTTTCGAGTGCCAGGCGTTTGGAAAATGGCAGTGTAACCCCTTGTTTGTCAGGATGATACTGTAAAATTTGCTGCCAAAGAGGGTCGTCTGTTTGTGTCATTGATTGGGTCTGAAAAGTCTAATTTCACATTTTCCTATTCTCCCGTTTTTCGGTTTAATTTTCAATCTCCGCCGCAGCCTCCCCCACAACCGCCGCCATCTCCTCCCCCATCTCCCCCACCGCTGTCAGTACTATCGCTGCCTACACCACAGCCACTGTCGGCGCCAATGCCCGAATCGTTGGTGTCTCCCAAATCGCCATCAAGAAAGTCGGCGTTGTCGCCCCAATCCATCCCGTTGTCAGAGTCCAAGTCCTCTTGTTCTTTTTCATCAAGGTCCGTTGAACCTGAGTCGCTGCCGCTGACATGCGACTCACTGGAGGCCTTTTTTTGCTGTTCATTCAAGTCCATTTCAGGGAAGCCGGTCGTATTTATCAGGGAGTGATAATAGCCCTCCATATTTGGCACCAATAGCAGCATCCCACCAAGGCTTGCGGCCATAACAGCGGCATTTGGAGCACCTTCTCTAAGCAAACGTGGAAGCTCGAAGCCAAGTTCAATTTCGGCTTCAGCCTTTGCCAAAGCGGCATCACCAGCAGGTGTTCTTACCGGGGATAATCGGTCTTTCAGCTTTACCAAACCCTTGTGTTCCAAGGAAAAAAGCAGACATTCTCTGTGAAAAGATCCATTGTCCGGGTATTGTTGGCTCAAATGTTTGCGCCACTCTTTGTTGGTACAATTGTCATAATCTTGGGGGCGGGCAAATGCCACGCTGTGCAAAATGCGAACCAATAGTGGCGAACTTGGACCATAATATTTGAGTTTCTGTTCCCCTAAAGGTGTGAGAAACAGGAGCATTTTGGGCTGAAAAGCAACAAAAAATGCAATTGCAACTCCAAAAATTCCCGCAAAACCTAGTATAGCTTCTACGGCGAACAATCCTATTGCTAAAATTAAAAGCAAACCCCAAAGCATGTAGATGACCGGACGTTTGCCTTTGTGTACGTTCACCCAGCCGTTCAGCACAAGTTCTTTCAGCAGCAGGGGCAGGATGGTTTTGACCTGCTCGGTTTCGGGTGATCGGAGGGTTATGATTTCGGCTGCGGAAAGTGGGCTAGACATATAAGTTGATTTTGTTGATATTGAACGCGATGGGGAACCAAACCTTACCCTGTTTTGAATGGTTTGACAAAAGTAGGCAAGATTCCTACAGTCAATATGCTTCGTCCGCACAAGACTATCCTTAAGATGTTGGGCCAGCAAAAGTATAAGCAGCGTGCACGGATCATAACCAGCAATTTGCTCGGGCAGAAAGTATTTATCCCCAATACACAACAACTAAACCCAGTTATTGACATTTCTTTGCAGCCCGGCGGGACTTATTTTGTGAAAGTAAAGGCAGCGAATTGGAAGTGTGTAGTTCAATTATTAAAAAATTTATTCCGCCGGGCAACCCATTTTTCCGAATCAGCATCAAACACTCTGTTCAAACCAACATGCAATCATTCAGCGATCAGGAACTTGTAAGCGGCGTACTGCAAGGCAGTTCGACACATCAAACGGCACTATACCGCCAGTTCAGTGTGCCGATGTTTCGAGTGTTGCTCCGCTATGCGAAAGACAGAGCAGAGGCGGAGGATATGCTGCAAGATGGTTTTGTACGGGTTTACCGCGATATGGGGCAGTTCCGGGGCGAGGGTGCATTGGGCGGTTGGATTCGACGGATTATGGTGAACACAGCCCTAAGCCATTTGCGGAAACAGCGCGATTTTGTGCGGGACGTGCCGGATTTTAACGTTTTTGAAAGCAAATTTCACACAGAAGAGGACTTTGCTTCCAACCTCGACGCACAAACCCTGATGTCGTACCTTCAAAGATTACCGCCTGGCTATCGAACCGTGTTTAACTTCTACGCCATTGAAGGATTCAGCCACGAAGAGATAGCCGAACAATTGGGCATCAGCATCGGAACCAGTAAAAGCCAATTGTTCAAAGCCCGAGAGTTCCTCAAAAAAATACTAAACAAATCTTTTATTTCTTGACCATACCCCCCAAAACAACCCACCATCCGACCCATGACTGAGCA
>JBBQSW010000201.1:0-7140 GCA_038213575.1 Chitinophagales bacterium
GGTATTCGGTATGGATTTTTAGGTGGCGTAGTCGTGATTTTTTATTTCACACTGCTCTATGTAGCCAAACAAGACCTGTTTTTAAGTCCTCTTTTTCAATGGGGGAGCATGATTTTTTATCTCTTCTTTATGTGGCAGGCCACGAAAGAGGATTGTGCGGCCAATGGCAAAGGGCGCGATTTCCGGGAGGTGGTACGAACACCATTTGTCACGTTTTTGCTCATCAACCTCTGCTACTGGCTTTTTTATTACGGCTTGCACCTCTACGACCCCAGCCTTTTGCAGGCTGAATTGAACCTCGAACTGAATATGCTCAAAAGTCAACTCAGTGCTGGCCTCGGCGACCCGGAACAAGCCAATAAATTCCGGGAGCGAATCCAGGATTTGGAAAAAACAATCCAATCGCCCCAACCTCAACCCCTGGGCCCTGTTATGTTGAGAATGTGCGTAGGAGCAATGGGCGGTTTTGCCCTTGCCGCCGGGGTGGCGGCCTTGGTCAAAAGCCAAAAGATTTAAAAATGACCCAATGACTCCAATGACCCCAATGGCCCATCTCCTGACATAATAACCACCATGACCACACTTTCAACTTCCCGCCGGGTCGCTATAGTGCGCAAATGGCTCAGTATCTTGAGCATCTCCCGCTTGGTACGCTGGGCGGTAATCTTCGCGCTCGCTTGGTGGATATACGATAACTGGCACGAGGACTTGCCTGCTGCCAACTACATTGGCCATTACACTTTCCCCGATTCAAAATTTGTGCAGGTAGACGGCATGGACATTCACTACCGTTCCAGCGGAAAAGGCGAACCAATCCTGCTCCTGCACGACGCTCAAAGCTCCTTGCACTCCTGGGCAGGCTGGACGAAGAAACTCAGTGAAAAACAACAGGTTGTGAGCGTTGATCTGCCCGGATTTGGCCTCAGCGCACCCCATCCCCAAGGAAGTTACAGCGCGTTTATGTATGCAAGTTTTTTGGACAGTTTTTTGCAAAAACTGAACTTGAAAAAAGTATCTATTGCAGGTTGCGGACTAGGAGCGCAAATCGCGTGGCAATTTGCTGCTGAGTCGCCCCAGCGGGTGGACAGACTGATCCTGCTCGACGCGCCAGGCTTTGAAGAAAAAAGTAATTCAGTCATTGATTGGCTGGCCAGTACACCCGTGGTCAACCGCGTGCTCTGGAAAGTAACCCCGCGCGCCTTCGTGCGCCTCTCCCTGATGGACGTGTGGGCCGACGATGCGCTGGTGACCGACTCACTGGTGCAACGCCATTTTGATCTTTCCTTGTTGCCCGGTCACCGCAAAGCCTTCACGGATCGAGCCTCCGTGCGCGCCAACCGTCCGCCCATTGATCTCATTGAGCGCATCACTGCCCCTACGCTCATCCTATGGGGTGCAGAAGACACCCGGATTTCTCCCGAACACGCCTATGATTTCCACAAACGCATCCGGGGGGCTCTGTTAAAAATTTACCGCAATACGGGGCATTGGCCCCAGGAGGAGAATCCAGCACAAACAGCCCATGACGTACAAGCCTTTTTAGAAGGGCGGTTTTGAGCCTCATACAAAGTCGGTACATTTTCACATAAGCTTTCTACCTTTGCCAATTCGCAATTTTTGCGGGGAAAACCCGATCGTAATCCGTTAGTTTTTTTGAGGAAATGAAAGTATCGCTGAATTGGCTTCGAGAATTTCTCGACATACATAAATCACCCTCTGAAATCGCCGACATACTGACATCGCTGGGCCTGGAAGTGGAAGGATGGGATACCGTGAAACCTTCGCCCGTTGACTTGGATAAAGTGTTGACTGGCAAGGTTTTAACCTGTGAACGCATACCTGACACCGACCACCTATCGGCCACAACAGTAGATGTTGGTGATGGTACTGTGCGCTCCGTAGTCTGCGGTGCGCCCAACGTGGCTGCCGGGCAAATGGTCTTTTTGGCCGTGCCAGGCGCCAATGTTTTCAGCAAAGATGGCAGCTTGTTCACCATTGGTGAACGCAAGGTGAAAGGGGTTCCCTCTCAGGGCATGATCTGCGCCGAAGACGAAATCGGCCTCGGTCACGACCACGCGGGCATCCTTGTTTTGCCCCCCGACACGCCGCTAGGACGCAGCGCTGCTGACTATTTCCAGAAAGAATCTGATACTGTTATCGAAGTCGGGCTTACCCCCAATCGTGCGGACGCTACGAACCATCTGGGGGTAGCCAAGGACTTGGCGGCTTACCTCCGTGTCCATGAAAATGAAGCCCTTGAAGTCCGGCTGCCAAAGGGTTCAAACCTTTCTGGCTCCAATGCCTCTTATACTGTTTCGGTCGAAAATATCGAAGCCTGCCCCCGTTATTCGGGTATTGTCATTAAAGGGCTAAAAATTCAGGAAAGCCCGGATTGGCTCAAAAATCGCCTGCTCGCAGTAGGTCAACGCCCCATCAACAATGTAGTGGACGTGACCAATTACGTCCGCATCGAACTGGGCCAGCCGCTCCACGCTTTCGACCTTGAGAAAATAAAGGGCAATAAAATTTTGGTCAAAACCCTTCCAAAAGACACGCTTTTCAAAACCCTCGACGAAGTAGAGCGCAAACTCTTTGCCGAAGATTTGATGATTTGCGACGGCGAATCCACCCCGATGTGCATCGATGGCGTGTTTGGCGGCCACACAAGCGGAGTATCTAACGAAACCACCGCCATTTTCCTCGAAAGTGCATTTTTTAGTCCGAAATGGATTCGTCGTTCCATGCTCCGACATGGACTCCGGACGGATGCAGCCTGGTCTTTTGAAAAAGGCGTTGACCCAAACGGAAGCGTTAGTGCACTGGAACGCGCTGTTGCGTTGATACTGGAATTGGCTGGGGGAGAAATTGCTTCGGCGTTGGTGGATCATTATCCCAACCCCGTCATGCCTGCCCGCGTTGCTTGCGAATTTGCCCGCATCAATGCACTGATTGGCGAAAACCTCTCGAAAGAGCGGATCAAAAAAATCCTTGCGGCCCTTGAAATCGGTGTCGAAAACGAAATATCCACAGATTTCACGGCCGTTGTCCCCACCAACAAGCCCGACGTAACCCGGGAGGCCGACATTGTGGAAGAAATCCTCCGGGTTCACGGATTGGATGCCGTGCCCATTCCGACTCAGATCAAGAGCAGCGTTGAAATCCAGGCAAGACCAAACCCCGACGCCGTGCGCAATCTCGCGGCAGATTTCCTTGCGTCCAATGGTTTTAATGAGTGCATGAGTCTGGCGCTTTCCAACTCGGCCTATTACCTCGGAGAGAATGCCGCTTTACCCCTTGATAAAGAACACCTTGTATTCATCCATAACTCCGCTAACCAGGGGCTGGACTGTCTGCGCCCGAGTATGCTCTTCAGCGGATTAGAGACCATACATCGCAATCAAAACCGCCAAAACCCGGATTTGCGCCTGTTCGAGTTTGGTAAAACATATTCCCGCGCCGGGGAAAAACAGGAAGAGCTTCACCGCTTGAGCATCCTTTTAACGGGCGCTCATACTTCCGAAAGTTGGCAACCGGCCCCGAAAAAATCCGTTGATTTTTTCAGTCTCAAAACCTTCGTGACGAATCTGTTGACACGCCTCGGGGTAAGCGGTTATCAGGAAACGATCCTGAATGAAGGGCCTTTCCAATACGCGTTGAAACTGCACCGTGGGTCACAGGAATTGGTGACTTTTGGGGCGGTTTTGCCTGCGATTCTGAAAAAAATGGAGATCAAAAACCCCGTGTTTTTTGCCGATTTCAATTTTGAAAACGTGTTGAAAGCATTGGGCAACAACAAAATTCAGTTCACAGAACTCAACAAATTCCCCACCGTTCGCCGCGATCTCGCGTTGGTCATTGACCAGTCGGTGGGCTTTGGCGACATACGTCAATTGGCGGCCAAAACGGCCAAGAAAATGCTGAAGGAAGTGAATCTGTTCGATGTGTTCGAAGACGAAAGCAAACTTGGCGCAGGCAAAAAATCCTACGCTGTCAGTTTTGTTTTTGAAGACCCTGAAAAGACTTTGCAGGACAAGGATATTGACGCGTTGATGGGGCAGTTGGTGGGGGTTTTTGAAGGGAAGTTGGGGGCACAAATAAGAAAGTGATGGAATACAAAATCATCTCAGAGCAATTTGAGGAGCGTATTGGCAATCTATTTGACGAATTGCGCTCCGGGATGGCGGAGCGTGAAGACGCGCGTGCATTTGGAGCGATGGTTGAAAAGAAAATTACTCAAAATTGAGAGGGTATTTGCCACGAATTGGGATATGAAGCGGTAAGTATCCCTGGTCGCAGGACTATTTATGACTTTGCTTGCAAGATTGACAGCACGCTTTTCGGGTTTGATGTGAAAACGAAAGATTTGGATTCGGCGAAATATTCCGACGGTGGGGTTTGCGCGGTTGGCAATTTGTTGAAATACCTGGCTAATGACAAAGGTGTGTTCTTGATTGTTGAGTTTGGGCATAACAAGGCGGGCGAGAAAAGTGATGCTCGTGATTTAGAGTACATTCGTATCGCACCGTTCCACCTACTGCCTAAAGACTGCTACCGAATCGAAAACTTGGGCACGGGGCAAGTGCGGCTAAACTACACCATCAATCAAGTTTGGAACGAGATTGACTGGGAACGACCGTATGAAGAATTTTTTGACATTTTTTGTGCGTTGACATTGACACACTATAGTAGAGTTAAGGCAGATGCAGATACCCGAATCAAGTCAATTGAAGATTTCAAAAAGAACAACTATGCGTACTTCCGCTTTTCAAAATAATAATGATCTCTCCATTGGAGCGGTTTTTACCCCCTTTGAATGGGCCGAGTTTGCTATTAGGGAGTTTGGCATTTTTGATGCGTGGATGTCGGGCAAAACAATTTTTGACCCGACAATGGGCGAAGGCAATTTGATGGAAGCGTTGGTGAGAATGGCTTTGAATGAAAGTATTCCATCTTCAGAAATCCCTGTCGAAAGACTATTTGGCGTGGAATTGAACACGCTTTTTTTTGAACGCTTTTTTTTGAAGATGAAGGCGGTATATGAGGTGGAGATGTTGAGGGAGAATTTTGAAAATGCAGACATTTTCTTTTTGAAGCACGAACAAAAGTTCGACTTGATATTTGGCAACCCGCCGTGGATGAACTTCGCAGATTTGCCAGAAACCTATAAAACCCTGTTGAAACCAAAGTTCTTTGAACACGATTTGATTGGAAATGCCAAGGACCTGTTGCTAGGTGGGTCGCGCATAGATATTGCTGCATTGGTCATTAAAAAGGTTGTTGCACAAAACCTAAAGACAAGCGGAACCGCTGTGTTTTTCTTGCCCTTGTCCTTGTTGCTCAATGACGGCGCGAACAAGTATTTCCGAACTTACCGGGTAAACGATACGCAGTATAAAATCGAGATTGTTTTTGATTTCAATGATGCTGCGGTTTTCACCGGCGTAGCCACACGATATGGTTTGGTAAAATTTGTGCGCGACGGAGAACAAGATTTCCCAATTACGTTCAAGCGTTGGGAGAATGGAATCTGGACAGATTATCTCGCAAAGCCAGCCTTTTTACCAACGGATCCATTGAGCATTTTAGAGGTTTCAGAAACCGACAGTTGGGGCGATTTTAAAGCGATTGTTTTACCCAAAAATGCTGCCCCCAGACAAGGCATAAACACCTGTGGAGCAAACGATTGCTTCTTTTTTGACCAACATGAAGTCCTTGACGAACACTTATGCCAGGTGTCAAATGGTGGAGCAAAATATGTATTGCCTAAAAAGTTTGTGTTCCCGCTATTGACAGCAAAAAACTTTCGGGGCGAAAATATCCCCCCTCAAAAATGGGTGTTTTTGCCCTATAAAAAAGAGGGCAAACCAATCGAGCCCCGTCAGGTTTTGGAAGACAAATTTTTGTCAAAATACCTCTTTGAAAAAGAGGCAACCCTTAAAAACCGCAAAGGGACAATGCTCTCTGCCTGGATCAACAAAGGCTACTGGTGGGCGATGCTGGGGGTAGGAGAATACAATTTTGCCCCCTACAAAATCGTGTGGGAAGCTTATGGAAAAACCGACTTCGAACCACGCATTTTTGAAGGTAATTGGCAAGCAAATCAGTCGCTACAAGCTTACATACCGCTGAAAATCAAAGAAGAAGCCGAAAAAATTTTAACGAAACTACAAGACAAACGAATTGAAAACTATCTGCGCTCGCTCAAAATGGAAGGTACTATGAATTGGGCTCAGCCAGGAAAAATCAAAAAATTGGTCAGGTTTGAAGAAGAAGCACTGACCTTGTTTTGAAAAACCGCCAGTCCGACCTAAAGGCTCAACCTTGATTTAGGCATTGACCAATCGGTGGACTGTTGGAGACCTAGTTATGAAAAAAAAATCGCTGTTCATTGCAATAGAAGGATTAGATGGTTCTGGGAAAAGCTCCGCCGCACGACAGTTGACCGATATGCTCAACGACTCGAACAGCGGGGAAGTCCTGTTGACGTATGAACCACACGACCCATCCTGCGCTGGGGTGTTCATACGGCAAGTGCTGACGAAAGAGATTAAAACTTTTACCCCAAGGGTACTTGCATTGGCCTTTGCTGCAAATCGGCTGGATCATTGCGACCGAGAGATTATTCCCTGGCTTGAAGGTGGAGAGGGCCGTATGGTGATAAGTGACCGGTATTATCTCTCCTCGTTGGTATATCAGAGTAGTGCTGATTTTCCATATTCTGCCGTGTTGGCATTGAATGAAAAAGCTAAAAAACCTGACCTCATCTTTTTTATCAACGTGAGCGATGAGATTTGCTACGAGCGGATGAAAATCAGAAACCAGCCCGAAGAGCTCTTTGAAAAGAACCTGGCAGACTCCCGAAGGAAATACCACGAAGCAATTTCCTTCCTGAGAACACACAACCAGGACAATATTGTAGAGATAGATGGGAGCGGGAGCATAAGCGAGGTAGCCAACGCAATCCTAAAAAAAATATACGCCATAGCACCTGAATGGATGCCCAAACAAACAGAATGAATTAAAACAAAAATACACTTGCCCACAGTAACCCGGGCTTCACAATAACGCAAACCGAATCATCACAATTTAACAATTATGGACATAACTAGCATCATAATAGGGTTGGTCGTAGGAGGGGTG
>JBBQSW010000202.1:0-7121 GCA_038213575.1 Chitinophagales bacterium
GATTCGGCCTTGACAATCAACCCATTTTGTGCGCATACCGTAAGGTCTTTTAATACAGCACCACTACTCGTGGACAGTCAAACAAAACAAATTCGCCACACTCGGGTCTTTTCACCCAGCGCCACTACATGGGAGCGATAAAGTGAAAAAAGCGGTCAAAATTAACTGGTTTTATCAGGGGTTCCTGTATTTGAACCCACTTTTTGGTCTGCTACCCACGGGAATGGAGCTGGGTCAAAAGACCCAAGCGCGGCGGGGAGAACACCGCGCACGGCGGAAATAGCCAAAATCTAACGAACGACCATAATGCGTCTGGAAGTGCTTGGACGATTGTTCAACTGAATGCAGGAACACAGGTTAACCTGAAAGTTCAGGTAAGTGGGCAACAAAGCACTCAAGCCTTTAGTTTACATAATGGGAAAATTTCATTAATTCGGCTGAATTGAAATTTTGTTTCCAGAACAATAGATTAGTATGATAAGACAAAGCCAGCGAAGTCGCTGGATTTGCCGTATTTTCGTACCCAAAATCGTACGAAATGGCAAAAAAATTAGTCCGGTTCGATTGGGCGATGAAAAAGATGCTTCGGCACAAGGCAAACTTCGATATCCTCGAAGGCTTCCTGTCGGAGTTGTTGGGCGAGGAGGTGAAAATCAAGCAAATCCTTGACAGCGAGAGCAATAAGGAAACGGAGGATGACAAGCACAACCGGGTGGATATTCTCGTGGAAAACTCAAAGGATGAGTTGGTCATCGTCGAAGTACAGAACAGCAAGGAGTACGACTATTTTCACCGTATGCTGTATGGCACCTCAACGGCAATAACCGAACATATCAAAGAAGGACAACCCTACGCCGAAGTGAAAAAAGTCATTTCCATTACCATTGCCTACTTTGACTTGGGGCAGGGAGCGGATTATGTTTGCCACGGCACGACGGTATTCAGGGGGCTGCACAAAAACGATGTTTTGACCCTCTCCGACAAGCAGGTAGAACTATACAGGAGGAATACAATCCATGAAATTTATCCCGAATACTGGGTTATCAAGGTTGGGAAATTCCACAACCGGGTCAAAGACAAATTGGACGAGTGGATATATTTCTTCAAGAACGCAGAAATAAAAAGCGGTTCCACAGCGAAGGGTTTGAAAGAAGTGGCTGAGAGGCTGGATGAAATTAAATGAAAAGGATGCAAAAGATTACAAACGATATTTGAAGCATTTGCGTGATGTTGCGAGTGAACAGCATACTAAAATGGCCGATGCGCAAGACTTAATAAACAAAGGGCAGGAAGAAGAAAAAAATGCTGCCGTAATTGGGTTTTATGAAAATGACGTCCCTATTCCAATCATTGCAAAATCACTCAAAATTACCGAAGAACATGCTTTGCAAATAATTGACAATCATAAGGATAAATAGAAGTCTCAAATTTGACTGCTACCAATTTTCGCACAAATCCAACCCAACTCTACCCCAATTTTTTTCCGTTGACATCAGTTTTCGCAACGGTTTTGAGTAGAGGATAAAAACGGAAAAATATTTATAAACTTATTGATTCAATTGAAAATACACATTTAAAATAATTTAAACAGTTTTAAAAAACGCAGAGGATTCCAAAAATTTAGGTTCAAGTAAGCAATTGACTGGCCCTTAATCTTGCAGTCTGATTAAGGAACATTTTATTTTCGGCTAATAAGCTACCAACCCACTCCATAACGCTTGACTGCTACACCGCTTTTTTGCTGCTTTTAGGCCTCCCCGCCCTGTATAGCTCGAAACAACTGTATTATTTTAATACCGTGGATAGGAGTGCCTAAAAGTAGCAAAATTGGGGTTATTTGGCTTATGCGTTAACCATCTCCATCACTGCTTTATCAGGCTTCCACTCCCCAGAACCCGTCCATCCCGATTTACCCAAAAGTAATACACCCCCGCCCCTACCCCACTCAAGTCCACTTCCAGCCGATCTTCACTCAGGCCCTCCAATCGCTTTACTTCCCGGCCCAAGACATCTTGGACAAGCAAAACTGCATTTTTTAAGTTTTCCCCGCCCTGCAACATTACCCTGTCATGAAACGGATTCGGCCATAACTGGAGTTCTCCCCCAATTAGAGTTTCTTCCAAACCTACTGTGGGCGTACAAGGCCATTGCCGGTTCAAGGCACTGTCCAAGGCCGCAAAATCCACCCCAATATCCACAGCATCCGTTCCCGCGTTTTTGTAAGGACTGGTATTTGCCAAAGCATACCCGTGGTAATCACTCCCCCCGTTTGAATAGTCCACAAACTTCACCACCCCAGGATTGGCTGGGAAGTAGTTCTGGCTCAAGGTGTTGTAATTGCTGTACCGAAAGTCTGGCCCGCCAATCAAAACGTTTTTGTGAAACAGCTGATTCGCATCCGTGATGTTCGGAAAATACCGCCCCATCGGACCGTTGCCACCCTGCGCGAAGCCAGGGCCATAGATGCCTTGGTAACCACCATCTGAAATAAAACAATGGAAAATGTTGTTGCGAAGTGAAATGTTTTCAGTGGTGTCGTAAGCCCAGGTAATGGCTCCTGTTTGGAGAATGGTATTGTGTTCCAAGAATACATCATCCGGGTCGCCAATCTTGAGAAACGTGCCATCATTCGGCCCATTCACATTTCCATCACCGTAATCCGGCCCACTGATATCGTCGAAGAGGTTGTTTGCAATTCTTATCCTTTGGGATTGCAGGCTGGGCGTGGGGCTGTCGTGCCCGGACAATGAGATGCCCGCTCCGGCATGGCGAATGATATTGTTCGTGATTGTGATATCGCTCACATCGGCCTGCGGAGCGCCTCCTCCTTCAGCCCGAACGGTCAGCAAAATGGCGTAACCACTCTGGCCAATGGGAAGATCCGCCCAGCAGTTTTCAAGGATATTGCCATCCAAGAGCACCCGTTTGCCGGTTTTCAACTCAAAAAGGTTTTTGATAGTCCAATGCTTGCCCGCGTACATCGGGTGACCCACACGCCAGGAAAAGGGCTTGAAAAAATGGTTGTTCCGAACTTCAATATCCGATGGCACAAGACCTGGAATGGCCGGAGCCGCGCCGCCAAAGAGGATGTTCTCCCCTGCGGCTTCGAGATAGTTGTTTCGGATAATAAAAGGCCCCGGGCCGTTCGTGCCTCCGATGGCATAAGTATCGAATCCAATGCTATGAAAATCAGCGATATAAGAGTCCAAAACTGCTGAATTTGCGGAATTGAGCAGCACGCCGCTTTTCATAATGGTAGCGTTCGTGTGTCCGTGTATGTAGCAACGATCTACGATCAAGTCGTGCGGCACCCCATTCAAGGTGTTTTGGGCCGCACCGCCATCGCCGAAGAACACAAGCCCGTAGCTGTTGGTCACGCTCGGATCCACTGTGATTTCAAGCCCTACCAATCGGTAATGATGCGCCGAAGCTTGCGTTTTGAAACAAGGCAGTCCAGAGAGGTTGGTGGTAATAATTTTCGGCATGGCGGCTTGCTGGGTAGGATAATTTGGGCTGCCGGTGGCATCTGTGGGCGCAATGCGGACTCCTTGCGCCGGAAGCAGGTTCACTTGCGAGGAAGTGAGAATAATCCAGCCATTGCCGGTTTTGTTGGGCAAGGTGAAACTGCCTTTGAAACTCGCCCCTGCATCGAGCACAAGCATTGTTCCGGGACTGGCGGCGTTGATGGCGGCTTGCAAATCGCTGTAATCACGGTTCACCTGGCCTACCGTCAGGAGGGTGTATCCGGTGATGTCGGGGAAACAGGTTTCGATGGAGGTGGTGTTGGGGTGCGCTGGGGATTGAGCACTGAGGTGGGTAATAAAAAACAAAAGGGCAAGGGTAAAGAATGATTTATTCATGCAGCGAAAATAGGTTAAATTCTGATTATTCAAAAGTCCGTACATTTACCGTCCACTGCCGCACCCGGCCCAAAGCATTTTTCAATACATTTAATGGGGATGGCAAAGTGGATATAATATTTCAGAAAAAGACATAACTGTATCCCCAAATCCATTTACCGACATGATTTAAATTAACAATTTAGGGCAAGATTCGTATGTGATTAAAATGATTGACACCAATGGAAGATGTGTCTATACCTCCACATTAACGTCCGACTTTGTTGATCTATCACAATTGAATCCGGGCATATATTTCCTCACGTTAATCAATACCTCAACGCATCAGAGCAGATCTACTTCGATATTGAAGGGAATTTAAGCATTCCATTGCACTAGGAGTTGCCGCTAAAGAGGCGACAACTCCTAGTACCTCTATCCGCAAAAGTCCCTACTTTTGCCACCCTATGCTTCAAAACTGGCTAAAACCGCTCCCTCCTTCTTTTTGTAAAAACGCCGTAGATACACTGCCCGCATGGTCATTCGGCAAAAATGCCCTGCTCCACCGAACAGAAATGCCGGATCTTAAAAAAGTCCGTGCCGTGCTCATCGGGGTGGGCGACAAGGAAGCCAATCTTATCCGGGAGCAACTGTATCGCTGCTCCTTTCCTTTCCCCAAAGGCTCCGTGGCAGACCTGGGCAATCTTCGCAAAGCCGACGCTGCTTTGCTCATTCCGGTACTGTATGAATTGTTGAGTGGCAAAGTATTGCCCATCGTAATAGCCGGGAAAGACGAACTCGCACGCGCACAATTTTTGGCCTACCAGGAAGCAAAGGCTTTGGTGAATATGGCGGTGGTGGACGAGACTTTCCGTGACGATGGCGTGTACGCTCCACTTTTTAAACCCCGACACCCGCAACTTTTTCATTTTGCGTTGGCTGGGTTTCAAGTACACCTAACCCCTCCAGAAGCCATCGGTTTTTTGACAAAAAGCCATTTTGATTTAGTTAGACTGGGGAAATCCAAGGCAAACATCGAGGAGACCGAACCTGTGTTGCGCGATGCCGATTTGCTTACCTTTCATCTTGGCGCCCTGAAACAATGCGAGGCCCCAGGCGTAGCAAACCCCTCGCCTTCCGGTTATTTTGCCGAAGATGCCTGCCAACTTTGCCGCTATGCTGGTATGAGTGACAAACTTACGTCTTTTGGACTGTACGGTTTTCAACCCGAAGCCGACCGGGATGGTTTGACCGCCCAAACCTCTGCTCAAATGTTGTGGTACCTCCTCGAAGGTCTTTTCAACCGCAAAGGCGACTACCCCGCTTCCACCTCCGGGCTGACCGAATATGTGGTGGACTTTCGCAAGCTCAACTACCAGTTAACCTTCTGGAAAAGTGCAAAAAGTGGTCGCTGGTGGATGCAGGTTCCCGTGGCCACAAAACGCAAGCACGAACGACATCGTTTGGTGCCTTGTTCCTATCAGGATTATCAATTAGCCTGCCGTGAGGAATTGCCGGAGCGATTGATGCAGGCGTTGGAACGGTTTTAGTACCTGCTGCTTTAGCTGCCGGATGTTTGGTTCTAATTTGTCACATCAGCCCCTCAATATTGTAATTCGCAGTGCATGTCTGCGGCTAAAGCCGCTGGTACAAACGCTTCAAACGGAGCCTATTGGTTATGACACACCCTCGTATTTTATCGTTTTTTGCGGTCGTCCTCTTCAGTTTACTGGTTTGGCTGTATGTGCGTGAGTTCGCCGTGCTTTCGAACACGCTGGAGGTTAAAGCACTGGTAATTGGCTCCATGTTGATGATGGCAATGCTGGTTGGCGGTTTGCTTTGGCGTTGGCGGGATCGGTTTACACCCTTGGATCGGCATTTTCCGGAGATCGCACTGATATTGGTTTTCAGTGTGTTGTTTGCGCCTTTGTTCGGGAGCCTGTTGAATCGCAGTTTGGGGAAAGACGAAACCAAGTCCTTTGTTTTTGTGGCAGAAACGGCCTATTTCGCTTCGGGGTATGGCATTTTGAAAGGGGAAAAGTTGCAGCCAACTGGCTGGCGGCTTACAGTACGAGAAGAAGGCCGTGAACGGCGATTGAAGTACAAAAGCCAATCCTATTTCCCGCTTACCAAGCCCGGCGAGAAGGTACTCCTGCCGCTGCGGCATGGGATTTTTGGGGCGAGGGTTATTCAACTTCGTTGAAAATGCTGGATGGAGGAAGATGGATGTATAATTCTACTTTGTCACATCAGCCCCATAGGGGCAATGTAATTGACAAAGTAGACATAAATAGGTCATCGTTCACCCAAACCGTACATTTGCCAAAATTTAGATTCTCGCTGCATTTTTCATCATCATTTCAAACGAATGAGACTTTTCCTCTCGCTGCTCGCCACGCTGCTGGCCCTTCCATTTTCCGCCCAAAACTCGGTCGCTTTTTTTCCCGAAGAACTTGTTGTGACAGCCAATTCACTCAACCTTCGAAGTGAACCCGATGCTAATTCTAAAAAGCTAGCAAGCCTTCCACAAGGCACTTTGCTCCAATTTTTGGAGTCCTGGAACAATGGCCAATACACGCAGGCAGACACTACGGATGAGAACGCACCCTATGGACGCTGGCTCAAAGTGCGCAGCAAAAACAATACGGGCTGGGTGTTTGAGGTCTATGTGAGCGGCACTACCGGACTCTACTATGAGAACTCGCCACAGTTCGATATGCAAAGTATTGCGCCACTTTTTTGGTATGGTGTGTACGCCCGGGATTCTTTCTCTGACGAACTCCGCAAAGTGCAGGTCCGCTTGGCAGAGGAGCCGAACGAGTTTTTTGGAGGTACCATTAAAATCCTGAAAACCAACCAAATAGACCCAAGTAAGTTCCTCGTCGCCAGTTTTACGCCGCTCCAGACGGGCTATTGCGGTCCGCTGGGGGTGTTTGACCCCAACCAGATGTTTTTCTCCAAATCCCTCGGGCCGGGCAGCCAACTTTCCATCTACCCTGGCAACGATCTGAACGACACCATCGTAAAGCCCAATTACGGCCTCGCAGCCACGGGCTGTGCAAGTTTCGAGAACAATTTCGTGCGTATCACAGATTACAAACTTACCCTGCTCGATTATGCCACAGAACCCATTGTGACGCAGGATCTAACAGCTTGGGTAAGGCCGGAAATATCCGAAGTGAACCCTTCAGTTGACCTGCTGTGTTTCGGCGACCTAGATATCGACAACTTTCCAGATGCCTTTATTCAGGACTGCCCGTTCTAGGTGGGCTGTCGGGCGTC
>JBBQSW010000203.1:0-7119 GCA_038213575.1 Chitinophagales bacterium
GATGCGTTTGTTTTTGATGTTGGTGAGGGTCATGTTTCTATCGTTTTATTTTTACGTCAGCGATAGATTCTAAGGCTTCCAAGTCTTTTGAATAAACCAGCTCCATTGGGGCGCTCCAATCATTTTCCACGGAGAGGTCTCCTTCTAAGTTCGTTTTTTGTCCAAAAAAGGCCAAAGTTCTTCTAAAAATTTGGTTCAGTTTTTCGGTGTCGGGCTGATTTAAAACTTTGTAATCCTTCAGGTATTCGGTGAAGTATACAATTTTTGCTTCTAAAAAGTCATTTAGCACGTCAATTTTTGCTTCTTCTCCCAATTCATCGCCGCTCTTTTTTCGCAGCAGTAGATTGTCAATTTCTGCTCTCAAATTCCCGTTGGGCACTTCTGCTTCGAGCAGTTTTTGAAATTCTGTGGGCGCCATCGTGTTCGTCCGTTCGATCCACATACAAGCCAGCACCGGGCGCAGAACGTAGAAATACTTTTTTGTCCTAACCAAATCCCGTTTCAAGTACTCCTTAAAATTGCCCGTCGCCATGTTCAAATAATGGTACAGGCAAGACTTTGGGTTAAAATACTCCTTGGCGACCATCCGTAACTGATCCATTGTAAACGTCTCCTCCGAGTAAACAATCAGACTATTGAGCCATTCCATGAGCGGCGGATTGGATTTGCGGAACAATTTAAGTGCCTTACGCAATTCCCAGCCGCTCAAATCAAGGTCCTTGGGCAGCATGATTTCAATGCTGTCTTTTTTGTCGTCAATCGAAAGATACCAATCCTCTTCGTGTACATAAATGAACCGCACATCCCAGTCGCTATCTGTCGAGGCAAATCCCCAGGCCCGGCTTCCACTTTCTACGGCGTAGAGGATTTTTATGTTGTGTTGTTTTTCCAGGTTTTTTAGTTCGGTTTGGATGAGGTTTTTCATTTTACCAGATTCGTTTAATTTTTTGGACTATCAGGTATTCGTCAAATTTACGGTCTGTTCCGATAATGTCCATGTTTTCGGCGATGGCTTGAGATATATACATGCGGTCAAACGGATCGCCGTGGTGCAGTGGCAGTTTGTTGCAAATCGCCGTGTGCTCAAACTCAATTTGTAATATTTGAATGTCATTTTCTTTCAGGTCTTTCGGTATCGAGTCGAATGCGCCTTTCACCTCCAATTTGCCTAGCGAATTCTTGATGGCGATTTCCCAAATGCTGGCTATACTAAGAAAAATATTGGCTTCTTCACTCTCCATAAGGTTTCTTGCTTTTGAGCTCAATTCTGGCGCATCAGAGACAAACCATAAGAAGGTGTGGGTATCCAACAAATAGTTCTTCATGACATATACTCCTTAAATTCATCCAAGGGGGCATCAAAATCCGGCGCAAGGATATATTTGTCCTTAGCACTGCCAGCCTTGCGACGCTTGGGCGCTAGCGGCGGTTTGGCCGACTTGTTCTGTTTCAAAAACTGCACAAAGTGAAGCACCTCGACTTTTAGAGTCTCTGGTAGCGAGTGCAATTCGCGGAGGATGAGTTGCTCAGTCATGGCATTTGTTTTTAATGCTCGGGTTTCAGGGCCGTGAGTTTGTTTTTGATGGTGGTTAACGTCATTTTTCTTGCGTTTTTGTTTTTAGGATAATAGACGAAGTCCGACATCTGCGAAAACTACAAAAAACCAAAGGAGTAAGATTCAGATGGGGTATTTTGAAAAGTCATTTGGGTAAAAATCATCGTATTGGCCTTCATGTTTTTAGGAACCTTAAAAGTTACCCAACCTTCGCATTTTTGACCACTAATCATTTTTGAAGAAAATTCCAGATTTGGAAGTTTTTCTTCTGTTGGGCACTCAAATTTATCCTTTGAAATCCATGTTGCATTTTTTGAAATCAAAGGCTTGTAATAAGTGCCCTGTTTATCCAAGAGTAACCAATTGTTAATCGTAAACGTTAATGGTTCGCTATCGTCTTTCTTCCCATATTCCTTGGCTTCTATAGAAGACGCTACATATTCTATAAAAACAGAAAAGTAACATTCTTCGCTTGTTAATTTGTTTTCTGGCAAATCAACCTTTATTACTGTATCGCAATAATCAACTTTGGTTATTTCAGTTCTCACATTGATTTTATAAATTGGAGAACGCCACTCTGTTATTTCACCAATTTTGAAATTTGAGAATGCGCCTTCTTTAAAATGCTTTGTAGCGACCCTATTGAAAAAGGCATCCTGTTCTAGAGTAAATGCCTTAGTCATCGAATCAACCCGTTCAAAATTTAGTGCATCTTTTTGATCTTCCTGAGGTTTCTGTTGACAGGCAACAATAGTAAGAAATGGCAAGCACACAAACAAAGAACCAGATAGCCTCATAATTATTTGCAAATTATCAAAGTTAGGACATATTTCATGTTAGAATTAAACCGCCACCCTCTCCCGCACCAACCCATAATTCCTTTCCAAACAAACCCTCGGCTCATTCACGTGCCACTCAAACTCCTCCCTGAAATGCCGGATCGCGGCGCTCACCGGCCAGGCCGCCGCATCACCCAAGGGACATATCGTGTTGCCTTCAATTTTTTTGGCCACATCCACCAGCAGGTCAATGTCGCTCATTTTGCCCGCGCCGTTTTCCATGCGGTGTAGCACTTTTTCCATCCAGCCGGTGCCTTCACGGCAAGGGGAACATTGTCCGCAGGACTCGTGGGCATAAAAACGCGCAAAATTCCAGGTGTTCCGCACGATGCACTGGTCTTCGTCGTACACGATGAACCCACCCGAACCGAGCATCGAACCCGTAGCGAATCCACCATCGGCGAGGCTTTCGTAAGTCATCAATCGGTCTTCACCTGCGGCTGTTTTACAGACAAGGTAGTGGGGGAGGATGGGCACTGAAGAGCCGCCCGGCACACATGCCTTGAGTTTTTTGCCGTTTTTGATGCCGCCGCACCACTCGTCGGAGTAGATGAATTCCTCCACGGTGATGCTCATCTCGATTTCGTAAACGCCGGGTTTGTTGATGTTCCCGCCAGCCGAGATGAGTTTCGTCCCGGTGCTTTTTCCGATACCGATTTTGGCGTATTCATCGCCACCGTCGTTGACGATGGGCACGACCGCGGCGATGGTTTCCACATTGTTGACTACCGTGGGGCATTGCCAAAGACCTTTTACGGCAGGAAACGGCGGTTTGATGCGCGGGTTGCCACGTTTGCCTTCGAGGCTTTCCAACAGTGCTGTTTCTTCACCACAGATGTAGGCGCCCGCGCCGATGTTGACAGAAAGATCAAGGTCGTAGCCTGAACCAAGGATGTTTTTGCCAAGCCAACCTTTGTCGTAAGCCTCGGCGATGGCTCTCTCTAGAATGAACAGAATCCAAGAGTACTCACCACGGATGTAGATATAGGACGTGTTAGCTCCCAGCGCAAACGAGGATGTAATCATGCCCTCGATGAGCAGGTGCGGAATTTTCTCCATCAGGTAGCGATCCTTGAAGGTACCCGGCTCGCTCTCGTCGGCGTTGCAGACAAGGTAGCGCGGCACGCCTTCTGGCTTGGCAAGGAACGACCATTTCATCCCGGTCGGGAAGCCTGCGCCACCGCGACCTCGGAGGCCGGATTTTTTCACTTCTTCCACCACGGCTTCGGGCGACATGGTTTTCAAAGCCTTTTCTACGGAGCGGTAACCGCCATTTTTGCGGTACACTTCGTAGGTGTGGATGCCCTCGACCTGGGCATGTTCTAAGAGTAGTTTGCGACCCATTTATTTTTCAGAAAATTGAAAGTCAATTATTTCCCAATCAAATCCGCCATCAATTGTGCTGGCTCAACAACTGCCCCCTCATAGTGTGTATTGGGGCAAACTGCAATCATAGCACCGTCTTCATCCAATTCCTGAAGCCATTCGAGCAGTTCTTCCATTTCGACTTCTTCAATCTCGTGTCCCTCAAACCCAGCTGACTTGCGGAAGGCTTCGGCCAGCGCGGCATCGTGGAAAAGTGGGAGAATATCGGTGTCGTCGTTATCGCCCAACAAAGCCCAACCTTCCTCGTCGGATATGCCAAAAACAGATTTGTTCTTGGCAACGGTGTCAATGAAAAGCGCGAGGCGTTCTTCGCCAGATTTTTTGAAAACGGCAGTTATTTCTGTTGTTGTCACGTTGTTGTGTGTTTGAGTTTTTTGCCACTAATTGCAGGAATTTGCACTAATTGGAATAATAATTAGTTCAAATTCCTGCAATTAGTGGCAAACCATTTTATCCTTCTTCTTTTGCAAATTCTGCTTCAAAATCTTCCCGCACGACCTTCGGACGCATCACAGCGCTTTGGAAATTGGGCGTAGGGAACACGGCTACCTTCATTTTCTGTTCTTCAAAATCTTCCAGCCATTCGAAAAACTCGTACAAATCCAAGGCTTCCACCCGAAACTCATCAAACCCACCTTCTTTCTGAAAAATCTCTACAAATTCCGGGTTTGGAAACACCGCCAATGCATCCCCTTCCTCACCTTCTATTTCAAGCATCAACCAACCCTCATCGTCCGCCAATCCCCACACTTCTTCTTCGGCAGCTACCGCCCGAATGAAATATTTGTAGCGGCTCTCCGGCTTGCGGGCCAGTATTTCTTCAATTTCCTTTTTTGTAAGTTGTGCCATAATCAATTCGTTTTCAGAAACTTTCCTAGCACCCAGCCTATTTCTCCATTCGATCGTTTTACATTATACCAGGTCGCATAAGTGATTGTTAGTGCGGCGCTGGCGTCAATCTGGGCCTCAAGCCGGCCTTTTTTTGGGTCTTCATAACTCACAAGGTAGGTATTGGTCTCTGGATAGAAGTTTTCCACAATCACGGCCTTCCCTTTTGGCAAATTTGCCGAACCTCCATTTCCTTTCACGGCAATGGATTTGCTTAAGATCGCTTCACCTTCGTTTTGAACATTCTGATAATTCAGCACTTCTATTTTCTCCTTGTCTTCAAAAACGCCTGTTTTTTCCGATTTAATGGTTGCACCAGCGCGCATTGAAACATTGCTTCCATCAATGTAACTTTTACTCATGCCAACCAAGTCCGTTTTGGAGATCTCGACACCGCTTTGTGCCGCAGCTTCTTTTAACTTATTGGTATCCTGCATAGCCCCCGGTTGCCCAGGTGCATTGGTCTGAAGATCCTCGGTTTTGTTCGAATCTGGTGTGTTCTTGCAGGAGCCCCAAATAGAGACCGCAAGAATAAAGATCAGTAGTTGTTTCATAACTTTTACATTCATGCAAGTGAGAAATTTTCAGGCTAACAATCCTTTAATAACCAGGGAATTAAGCAGGTTTTATCTTGTTTAGTGCATTTTCCAAGTGCCCTTGTCAATCCTTCCGCCCCGACAATCTTCAATAAACTGGTCTATCTTCGCTTCATTCAAATGTTCGTGGTAAAACTCACCGACCTGCATCATGGGCGCATAGCCGCAAGCACCGAGACACTCTACTTCTTTAATGGTGAAAATACCATCGGTTGTAGTCTGGTTTTTTTCGATACCAAGTTTGAGTTTGGTGTACTCGATCAGGTTTTCAGCCCCTTCAATGGCACATGGGCCCGTGTGGCAAAACTCCAGAACATACTTGCCCACCGGGTTGAGGTTGAACATGGAGTAAAAACTCGCCACCTCGTACACTTCAATGGGTGTAATGCTTAGCGTGCCGGCCACTTCATCCATTGCGGCCACGCTTAGCCAGCCGTGATTTTCCTCTTGGGCAAGATGCAAAGCCCGAAGGATGGCACTTTTCCCACGACCCTCTGGATATTTTTTCAAAAACCCTTGCACTTCGGCAAGTGCGGCTGGAGAATATTTGAACGGTGTTCCGTTTTGTGTTGCGGTATGCATGATTCAGTCAAAAGTTTCAGTCAAAGGGATCGTCAATATTTGAAAATGAATACTTTAGGCGTCTAGTTCGCCTGCAATTACATTCATCGAACTCATCGTCAAAATCGCATCGGAAAGCATAGAACCTCTGATCATTTCAGGATAGGCTTGATAAAAAATGAAACAGGGGCGGCGGAAGTGCAAGCGGTATGGCTGGCGACCTCCATCGCTGATCAGGTAGAATCCCAGTTCGCCATTGCCACCTTCCACGCTGTGGTACACCTCGCCAACAGGTACCGGAACTTCAGCCATCACCACCTTGAAATGGTAGATGAGCGCCTCCATTTTGGTGTACACATCGGGCTTGTCTGGGAGATAATAATCGGGCACATCTGCGTGGTATTCCCCTTCAGGCAAGTTGTTGTAAGCCTGATGGATGATGCGCAGACTCTGTCTGATTTCCTCTTGACGAACCACGAATCGGTCGTAAGTATCGCCATGTATGCCCACTGGAATATCAAATTCAAAATCCCCATAACTGCTATAGGGCGACATCACGCGAACGTCGTAGTCCACGCCCGCAGCACGAAGGTTTGGTCCAGTAAACCCGTAGGCCATGGCTCGTTCAGCAGCAATAGGCCCGGCGCCAATACAACGATCCATGAAGATTCGATTGCGCTCCAGCAGTCCGGTGAACTCCTCGAAACGCGCCGGGAAGGTTTTTAGGAAATCTTTTAGTTTTTTGTGGAAAGTAGGCGTGAAATCGCGCTCCATGCCTCCTATTCGTCCAATATTGGTAGTCAGCCGCGAGCCGCATACCTCCTCAAACAGTTCGTAAATCCGCTCCCGCTCCTGGAACATGTAGGTAAAGCCCGTGAGTGCGCCCGTGTCTACCCCGATCACCGTGTTGCATACCAGGTGGTCGGCAATGCGCGATAATTCCATGATAATCACGCGCATGTACTCCGCCCGTTTTGGAAGTTCGCAGCCGATGAGTTTCTCGACCGTCATGTGCCAGCCCATATTGTTGATAGGGGAGGAACAATAGTTGAGCCGGTCGGTCAGGGGTGTTACCTGATAATAGGGGCGATGCTCGGCAATTTTTTCAAATGCGCGATGTATATAGCCGATGGTTGGCTCTGCGCTCACGATGCGTTCGCCGTCCATTTTCAGCACGTTTTGGAAAATGCCGTGCGTGGCCGGGTGTGTAGGCCCCAGATTAAGGGTTGCGAGTTCTCCGTCGAGGCTGTCTAGGGAGGAAAAGTATGATTGGACTTGCATAATTTCAGGTTCT
>JBBQSW010000204.1:0-7083 GCA_038213575.1 Chitinophagales bacterium
CACGAGTGTCGGTATGGGCTGCGAGATCAATTTCCATTTCTGGGTAGGTTTTCATCCATTCAATCATATTATCCAATTGGCGTACCGCGCCTTGATTGAGGGTTGCCTTGTTGTACTCATAGAAAATCTTGTCCAGAATAAACACCGAGCCTTCCATGAGGCCGCTGGCGAGGGGCATTGCCTCGGCGATGGTCACACCTTCTTCAAGCGGTTTAAGGCGCACTTCTTCGTAGGCTGCTGCGCTACGGCCAGCAGTCAATCGGTAGGTTTCGCTGCGGAAACCACCTTTTTCCACCCTGGCAATCCAATCACCTTCTCGGGGCAGGCAAATGTCGAACTCGCCGTTTCGCGTGGTACGAGCAGTTTCTACAAGCCCGGAGCTGCGATGCTCAAAGCGGATGGTCGCATTGGCAATTCGTGTATTAAACTCTGTGGTCAGCACGATTCCACCAGAACGCAGACAGGGCGGAGCTTCTTTCATCCTGAAATTCAGGTTCAGTTCATCATCCGTATCCACCACCAAAAAGCGGTCGCGGGAAGTGTAGCCTTTGGCGCTCACCATCACGAGGTAGTTGCGGTAACGGGTAAAATCCGTTTGGGCAGCTCCGGCGACATTGGATAAAAGGTCTGGCTTTCCCATGTCCTTGGCGTCTTTGCGCACCAATTGAAACGTGAACACGTCGGGCTTATCGGGCATTGCGATGTAGTCGAAATCGTAAAAATCGTTGTTGCCCGCGATGAAACCATCGTCCGTAGGTTGGAAAATGCGGATTTCTGCACCTTGAAGTGGCAATCCTGTTTTCTCGTCAATCACGCTGATCCGAGCCCGATTCACCTCGGGCTTGCCGGTGCCTCCTAGCCCACTGGGCGTGAAAAATTGAAAAATGTCAGACTTTCCATAAGTCTCGCCATTGCGTTCGCTGGCAAAAAAACCGCTGTGTCCATCCGGATCAACGATAAGACTAAAGTCGTTTTCAGGCGAATTGAATGGTTCTCCAAGGTTCACTATTTCCTTTTCATCATCGGGTTCCAAGGGCTTGTTGACAAAGTAAATGTCCATGCCACCCGTTGTGTTTGACCGGCCGTTGGAGGAGAAAAACAGCGAACCAAAGAAACTCATGAAAGGGAACAACTCCTGCTTTTCGGTATTGATGCTGGGGCCGAGGTTGATGGGTTCGCCCCAGCGGTCTCGTCCAAGGCGTTCCACAGCGTAGAGGTCAAAGCCACCTTGACCACCTGGCATATCCGAGGCGAAGTACAACCATTTCTCGTCCGGGCTGAGACTAGGGTGCATGCATGAGTAGTCATTGCTGTTGAATGGCAGATCAATGGGCGGCATCCAGTCTGGGAAGCCGTATCCCATCTGGTAGATTTTCATAGAGGCTTTTCCACCTTTTCCGCCCCTTAGCACCCCATTGTCGTTGTTGTTGCGGGTTACAAAAGCGGTTTTGAAATCGCGTGTGAAAGTCGCTGGGCCCTCGTGGAAATCTGATTTTTTGTTTGCATTGAACTCGAATTTTGCGGGTTCGAGCAAAGCCCCCAAGCGGTCGAAAGTAGAAAGGTAGTGTGCTTCAAAAGCTTCTTTGGTGCGTTCGCTGCGAGGCCCCTTTTTGCCGCGTGCCGACACGAAAAGAATACCGTTGTCGTAATACATCGGGGCGTAATCGGTGCCGATGAGGTTGAGGGCCTTGAGGTTTTCCACTCGGACGGGGTAGCGTCGGTCGTCTTTTTCCCGAAACCGGTCTTTTGATTTGCTTTTGGAAGAGCCCGAGCCTTGAGCCGAAACGGCCAGTACGAACAATAATAGCGGAAGGGTAAGGATTAGTTTGCGGACCATTCTTTGCAACATAAGAGGTGGATAGTTGATGATTGGCGCGGGATTGGAAGTCCCCGAGCAGGTGTGTTCGGATTAAACGCTGGCGAAGGTACGGGGATTGCATTTTTGGAGCGCAAAGGAAGAAAAGGTTAACAATTCCTTCTATAAGTATCCGCCCGGGCATTTACACGGCCTCCTTCCGCCGCTCTTTCGCCAACTCAATTCCTGCTGCGCCCAGCGAATTTCGCAGGGCTTCATAAAAATGGTTGAGTGTGTCATCATGGTGTTGCCCGAGCGTCCAGACCGACAATTGGGCTTTCAAGTCATCGCGGGTGATGCCGGCCACTTTAATGTCCACACCTTTGTCTGGCAGGGCATGAGGACAATGGGTAGACGCTTCTTTAGCAGCCTCCTGAAGTTTTGCCAGGGAAGTGTTTGCTTGGACCAAGAGCGTTATTTCAACTTGCACCTCGGTGTTTTCAACGATGTTTTCGATGGGGCCTTCCGTCATTTTTCCATTGGGGATAATGATTTTTTTGCCGGTGGGGGTCTTTAAAATGGTGCTAAAAATTTGAATCTCTACCACTATTCCGGTCTTGTCGGCCACGGTGAGTTGGTCGCCAACTTTGAACGGGCGAAACAAAAGTATGAGCACACCGCTGGCAAAATTGCCGAGACTGCCCTGCAAGGCCAAACCCACCGAAAATGCGATGGCTGAAAAAATAGCAATGAACGAGGTGGTGGCAATGCCGATGGTGCTGGCGACCATGAGCACGAGTGCGATTTTCATCACCACATCAGCCATGGAGGTAAAGAAAGGACGGAGACCCTCGTCCACTTTCCGGGCATTCAGAAAGTGATCAAAGCCCCGGGTAAGGCGGCGAATAATCCACAGGCCGCCAAAAAGAATGGCAAATGCTGCCAAGGTTTTGGGGCCGTAGGTCCAGGCTGTTTCTATGACTTTGTCTAAGATTGCTTTTGTGTCCACGTGTTATTTTGTATCATATTCAATTAAAAAATCGCCTCCCGAATCCGTACCAACCGCTCCAAAATCCTTTCCAATTCACTGAGGGGCAACATATTGGCCCCATCGGATTTCGCCTCGGAAGGGCGTGGGTGGGTCTCGATAAAAAGCCCATCAGCTCCTGTAGCGATACCAGCGCGGGCGATCGTTTCGATGAGCGCGGGCCGGCCTCCGGTGACGCCGCTGCTCTGGTTGGGCTGTTGCAGGGAGTGGGTACAGTCCAGCACTACGGGCACACCAAAAGAGCGCATGACGGGGATGCCCCGAAAATCAACAATCAGATCCTGGTAGCCAAAAGTGGTGCCGCGCTCGGTGAGTATGATGTTTGGATTGCCTTCTTCGCGCACTTTTTCGGCAGCAAATTGCATGGCTTCCGGGCTAACAAATTGGCCTTTTTTGATGTTTACTACTTTGTTTGTTTGGGCCGCAGCCACGAGCAAAGAGGTCTGGCGACAAAGGAAGGCGGGGATTTGCAGCACGTCCACATATTGTGCAGCGAGGGCTGCCTCAGGCTCGGTATGTATATCGGTCGTGGTGGGGACTTGAAAGGTTTCACCTATTTTTTGGAGGATAAGCAGCGCTTTT
Source organism: Chitinophagales bacterium (assembly GCA_038213575.1). GTDB lineage: Bacteria > Bacteroidota > Bacteroidia > Chitinophagales > Saprospiraceae > M3007. The sequence goes on from JBBQSW010000204.1 coordinate 3,426, forward strand.
TCGTCGCCGATGCCCGTGAACGAATCGCGCTTGCTTCGGTTGGCTTTTCGGTATGAGCCTTTGAAAATATAAGGGATGCGCAGGCGTTGACAAATTTCGTTGACCTGGCCGGCAATGTCGAACGCCATCTGCTCGCCTTCAATGGCGCAAGGCCCGGCGATGAGGAAAAAATTGTTGGAATCGGTGTTTTGGAGTCGAGAAAGACCAAGCATAGAGTATTGCGTTGCTGAATTAAGAAAGGGCAAAGGTCGAAAGACTAAAAATTACGAAAGCGAAAATTGCTCAAAACCTTTTCTTTGGCTTAGAGTTTGAACGCTTATCGTTACTTAACTAATCGCTATCCATGAAATCTCATCTCGAAAATTTCTTCCAAACCCTTGAGCATCAGCAACTCTCGCAGAATGTTCCGATCCCCCCCCGGGCAGAGGCGCATCGTTTGGCGGATGCATTGTTTTTATTTCTGTTCCCCATGCTCAGTGAGGAGCCAAAACCCGCTCGGGTGCAATATGCCCTGCTTCGCCACGACCTGATGAAATTGCTTTACCCACTCACGCAAGATGGCGGCGAGTCGGTGGGGATTATTGCCGATGGCTTTTTTGAAGGGTTGCCGGAGGTGTACGAAATGCTCTTGGAAGATGCGCAAGCCTTCTTTGATTTTGACCCGGCGGCAACTTGTACAGAGGAGGTAATCGCCACGTATCCAGGGTTTTATGCCATTGCCAACTATCGTATTTCCAATCTGCTGCACCGTTTGGGTGCGCCGCTTTTGCCGCGTTTTTTTGCAGAATACGTGCATGGAAAAACGGGCATTGACATCCACCCTGCGGCCACGATTGGCCGTTCATTTTTTATTGACCACGGCACGGGGGTCGTTATTGGTGCAACGGCTGTTATCGGCAACAAAGTAAAAATCTACCAAGGGGTGACGCTCGGTGCTTTGCAGGTGGACAAATCGCTTGCCAATGTGAAACGTCACCCTACGATTGAAGACAACTGTGTACTCTATGCAAATTGTACCTTTTTGGGCGGTCGGACCGTGATTGGCCACGACTCTGTGGTAGGCGGCAACTCCTGGCTGACGGAAAGTGTGCCGGCCTATTCAGTGGTGTTGCACCAAAGTCAGCTGAAGGTGCGTACCAGGCCCTTTGATGAGCCGGTTAATTTTGTGATTTGAAGTGGTAGATGGAACACAGATTACACGGATGAGACACGGATTTTTTGTTTGCTTCGCAAACTTACTTTTTACAAAACATGAAAAACCCGTGTTCCATCTACCCCTTCAAAATCTCCTGATGCACCGCCCAAACCTGCGGGATCAACAATTCCGAACCATCGTTCACGATCACGAAATCTGCCAATTTCAGTTTGTCAAATTCGGGTAATTGCCCCCGTATTCGTGCCTGAACCTGCTCTTCCGTGACCCCATCACGTTGAACTACACGCTGTATGCGCAAATCCTCCGGGGCGGTCACAACGATCAGAAAGTCGAGGTATTGGTGACCGCCACTTTCCACAATTAAGGCGGCTTCTTTGAGGGTATAAGGAAAGCCTAGTTCCACTTGGTGGTGGTGCCATTCGAGGCTTTCAGCTTCCACCGCTGGGTGAACGAGCGCATTGAGCGCGGCGAGCTTGGCGGGATCGGAAAAAGCGATTTTGGCCACATGAGGTCGGTTGTACTCCCCGTCAGGTGTATATGCCTCCGGCCCAAAAACACCGATAATACCTTCTCGCAGGTCAGGGTCAAAATTGAGCAACTTTTTCGCCCAGATATCGGCATAGAAAATCGGGATGCTCAACGCCTCGTGGAAAATACGGCACACAGTGCTTTTGCCACTGCCAATGCCGCCGGTGATACCGACACGGGGAATGCCGCTTGACTTTTGACCTTCGACTGTTGGCAATGGACTTTTCATTTTTTGATCAGTAAATTCTGGAACAAGAACGGTATTTGCCGCCAGGCAGTTTTAAAAAAAGGCCAGGCGGGCGGCGCCGAAAGAACGCGAAATACTTCTGAAAAGGAAGCATCCTCATCCAAAAAACGAAACACCAGCGGCGCAGGAAGTTTTTGAAACAACTGGCTAAAGAATTCTTTTCCTGAAACCGATCCCTCGCGCAACACGCGTAGCATAATGGAATCCATGGCGCGAACCCCCCATGAAGATTGCAACAAAGATGGGTTGGGCACGCCCGATTTTTCCCAGTCATCCACAAAAGCGCGAAGTTTGCGATGGGTGCGAAGGAAAGCATAGCCGCTGGAAGCCTTCACAAACCCGCCCGCTGTGCCGATGTTGATCACCCTGCCTTCGCCATGGGGTGAAAGTGGCAAATCGGTCATCGGTATCACGCCGAACTCTTCTTCTTCCACGGAATACACCTTGATTTTCAACACTTCAGTGATATAACTACGCAGCTCAGCGTCGTATTCCTCGGCAGGGCAAAGGGCAGGCGAGAACACGGTAAATTCCACCAAAGCACGGGTTTCAGAAAAAGGCAGCACATAGACAAAGCGTGTTTCACCATGCTGTTCCAAGCGGTAATCCATAAAGGTTACGGCTGCAGGGTCGAAAGCGGGGGAAGGGGTTTCGATGAGCCAGCCTTTGAAATGCTGGAGGAGGAAGGTGTGTGGCGATTTTGGATGTACGATTTTGGATTTACGATTGGGCCCAGTCCACCGTGCCCCGTCTACAGGGTAGGTAGTGCCTTCAGCCGTAAACCGTGCGGAATTAAAAACCCATTCCCCTTGAAAATCTCCAGCGCCCGTTTTTACAATCCCGTTATGCGGGTCTATGTCAAGGATGTTGGCCGTGATTCTTTGAACATTGGGGTACTTTTCCAGTTCAGCTTTTGCCCAATTGTAAAAATCCAGCCCGCGAACCATGTGGTATTTGTAGGGCGCGATGTTCAACATCTTTTCAAAATCATCTCCGAAAAAAAGACACTCATCCCATATTTTGTGGCCTACGGGTGGGAGCGGCTCGCCGTCTTTTGCCCAAAAACACCAGGTGCGATCGTTACGCGATTTGTCGTCGCGATCAATCAACACGATTTTTTTATCTCGAAAAAACGGCCTTCTGGCGCATTCAAGCGCAAGCGTAAGCCCTGAAAGGCCTGAGCCGGCTAGGAGGATTTGGACATTGGTCATTAAGTCATTAAGTCATTGGTCATTGGTCATTGGTCATTGGGTCATTGGTCATTGGTCATTGGGTCATTGGTCATTGGGTCATTGGGTCATTGGTCATTGGGTCATTGGGTCATTGGTCATTGGTCATTGGGTCATTGGGTCATTGGTCATTGGGCCATTAAGTCATTGATGGTTGTTGTTGTATTGGCACAAAAGTACAAAATGGGAGGGAGTGTTCAGAAATCAGTGTCGAGGGTGTTCAAAAATCTGTTTCAACTGCAATTTCACCCCCTACCCCTGAAGGTGAGTTCATTCGAATAGGTGGGTAATTGTTTGTTAATCATTAAGTTATGCGTTTGACGGAATGAACTCCCCTTCAGGGCAATGTCATTGACCTAGACCCTGAAAGGGTCAAACATGAATAGCCCCGAATGAAATTCGGGGAGGGCGTGTGTGTAACAACCCCGAATGGGGTTGAATGTGCGTTTAGAATATATTCAACCCCATTCGGGGTTGTTACCATTGCTTATATTCCCC
>JBBQSW010000205.1:0-7059 GCA_038213575.1 Chitinophagales bacterium
CTACACGACGCTCTTCCGATCTCCAATCACCAATCACCAATCACCAATCCCCAATCACCAATCACCTTGGAACCCTTCGACCGCTCCATTCTCCACCTCGACCTCGACGCCTTCTTTGTCGCGGTGGAGCAACTGCGCAACGACAGCCTGCGGGGAAAACCCCTGCTGATTGGGGGCAGCAGCAACCGGGGTGTAGTGGCTTCATGCAGTTATGAGGCCCGCGCCTTCGGGGTGCGTTCGGCTATGCCCATGCGACAGGCCCTGCAATTGTGCCCTGATGCGATCGTGCTGCGCGGCGACATGGAGACCTACTCCAAACACTCCTCGCTGGTGCGCGCCGTGATTGAAGAACAAGCCCCCCTCTACGAACAGGCCTCGATTGACGAGTTCTACCTCGATCTGACGGGTATGGACAAATACATCGGCTGCTGGAAATGGAGCACCGAACTGCGTCAGCGTATCATAAAAGAAACGGGCCTGCCCTTGTCGCTCGGGCTCTCGGCGAATAAAACAGTGTCAAAAGTCGGCACGGGAGAAGCAAAACCCAATGGAACAAAACTGATAGCAGCAGGTACAGAGAAGGTTTTTCTTGCGCCTTTACCCGTGGGAAAAATACCCTCGATTGGTCGCGAAACCGAACGCCGACTTTCGCTCATGGGCGTACGCACTTGCCAAGTTCTAAGTGAAGTGCCTCCGCGTCTTTTGCAGCGGGAATTTGGCAAACATGGCCTCCTCATGTGGAAAAAAGCCAACGGGGAAGACAACAGTCCGGTAGTGCCTTATCGGGAGCAGGATTCTATTTCTACCGAGCGCACCTTTCATACGGATACCATTGAAATGCGTTTCCTGCACGATGAAATCCGAAAACAAACGGCACAGTTGGCCTACCAACTGCGCTCCCTCGGAAAACTGACCGCCTGCGTGACCGTAAAACTGCGCTATTCGGACTTCAATACCTTTACCAAACAAGCTAAAATCTCCTACACCGCACAGGACGGCCCACTCGTAGCGCATACCTTGAGCTTGTTCGACCGATTGTACGAACGCCGCCAGGCGATCCGCTTGGTGGGCGTCCGTTTCAGCGAGCTGGTGCAAGGAACGAGTCAACTCAACCTGTTTGACGATACAGAAAAGGAATCGCGGCTGTTGGATGCTATGGACAAGATAAGGGATCGGTTTGGGAAGGGGGCGGTGAGGCGGGGCGGGAAAGGTTAGGGCAGAGCGAAAGGGAAGAAAATGAGCCGACCCCCTTGACATTCAACAAACTTGCGTACCTTTGCACCGTCTTTCGGGGCAATTACTTTTCATTTTTACAATTTTTTTAGTATGCAAAAAGGAACTGTCAAGTTCTTCAATGAAACCAAGGGTTTTGGTTTCGTGGTTAACTCAGCTACTGGCGAGGAATTTTTCGTTCACGTCAGCGGATTGGTTGACAAAGTCCGGGAGGGCGACACCGTCACTTTCGAGACAAAAGAAGGCAAAAAAGGCTTGAACGCAGTCAATGTACAACTCGCCTAAGAAGCGATCCGGCATTCGACGATACGATTCAAAAAACTCCGGCGGGCAACCGTTCGGAGTTTTTTTGATCGAAAAAACAAAAATTATTGATTCTCAATTAATTCGTTTACCTTTGCCCCGTTCTTCGGAACAATTACTTTTCATTTTTTCAATTTTTTTAGTATGCAATCTGGAACTATCAAGTTCTTCAACGAAACCAAAGGTTTCGGTTTCGTAGTCGACACAAACTCAGGCGAAGAAATCTTCGTCCACGTCAGCGGTTTGGTTGACAAAATCCGCGAAGGTGATTCTGTCACATTCGAGACTCAACAAGGCAAAAAAGGCTTGAACGCTGTCAATGTACAACTCGCATAAGCGATTTAAGCATCTTGACGATACGATTCAAAGACTCCGACGGGCAACCGTCGGAGTTTTTTTTGTGCAAATGAAAAAAAAACTCCAGCGGGATATACCGCCGGAGTCAATAGTTTTTGCCTAACTTGTTTGGACAAGACGTTCTACAATCTGGTCAACTTATTCACCTGTTCCTTACTGATTTTGCTGGAGAAATTGCTTGGACATCAACCTCCAAAAATAAAATACATCAGCATCAAAAACACCACGATCAGCAAAAGCGGCACCCAAACTTTTCTGAGTTTGAATTTTCGTTTAATCAGTGCTCCCGAGGCAGATCGGGCGGCTCGACCTTGGTCATTGTAGGTGACGTACAGGAGTTGAAGTAAAAGTCTTTCTTTTTGTCCTTTATTTGCAGGCGATGCGGTAGCGGTTGGCTTCCTCGCTGCTGATATTGTCAAAATCTATGTACCCTTCTTTATTGATGTACTGCGAATCGGCAATGACCCAGTAAAGCAAGTTGCAATCGAAGGTGTTTTTCTTTACGTCTATCTCATTGATGTCAATCACGTCAATGCCCACCCGGAGGTTAGGAATCGCCAGCAGCTAAATAAAGCGGCCGCTAACAACCAGACCGTAGGTGCAACCATCGGCAAGGCGAATAAGGCCGCTGCGGCAGCCAAGGAGACCAATGCAGCGCCCGGAGCACCCAAACGATGCAGAATGGGGATGGAAAAAGGGTTCATCAACACCACGCCACCTTGCAAAGAGAGCAACAGAAGCCCCAACTCGGCTTCATCTAGGCCAAATTTGTGTTTGATATAAGGGATGAGGGCCGCCCAGGTGCCAAAAAGCACCCCTTGGAGAAAAAATACCCCACCGATGGAACGGGCGAGTGGAATGTTGAAAAAAAGTAGATAAATGATTCAATATTTTTGAAATTAAATTTTAAAAAATGACCCTTTTTTTAAAACAGAATATTGAAAATCGGTACTTTTGAATTCAATTTTTCAGTCTATGATTACCAGAACCTTAGAGCAGTCGCTGAGACAACGCCTTTTTGGCGGTAAAACTATCCTGATTCTCGGCCCGCGTCAAGTAGGTAAAACCACACTTGCCCGCCGGTTGAGCAGTCTTTTCCCAGAACAAAATTTATGGCTCAACGGAGATGATCCCGAGACGGTTCTAGTACTTCAAAAGGCTTCTTTGGCCCGACTGAAAGCACTGGTTGGTGCCAAGACTTTCATTGTAATTGATGAGGCGCAGCGAATTCCAGGCATCGGAACTACCCTTAAATTAATGCACGACAACTTGCCAGAGCTGCAAGTATTGGTTACAGGTTCTTCTGCGTTAGACCTCAGCGAGCAAACCAACGAACCGCTTACTGGCCGTAAGTGGGAATATTTGATGCTACCACTTTCATTTGAGGAATTGGTGGCGCACCATGGCTTGATTCACGAACGTGGTATGCTCCATCACCGTCTGGTGTTCGGTAGTTACCCGGAAATTGTCAACACACCTGGAAATGAGCGCGAACTACTCAATCTGCTGTCAAACTCCTACCTATACAAAGACCTTTTTCGGCTTGAGCAACTTAAAAAACCAGCTTTACTCGAAAATATCGTGCGAGCCTTGGCCTTTCAGGTGGGCAGCGAAGTGCGGTACAATGAATTAGCCCAATTGGTAGGGGCCTCTCCACAAACCGTTGAAAAATACATAGACTTGTTGGAAAAAGCATATATAGTGTTCCGAATACCTGCGCTTAGCCGCAATGAACGCAACGAGATTCGCAAAAGCCGGAAAGTGTATTTCTATGACAATGGCGTAAGAAATGCAGTGATCGGTAATTTTTCAGTGCTTGAAAGCCGTACTGACATCGGTCCACTCTGGGAAAACTACCTTGTTAGTGAAAGACGCAAGCATATTGAATATGCTCGCACTTTTGCCCGAAGCTACTTTTGGCGTACCGTTAATCAACAGGAAATTGACTATCTGGAAGAGTTTGATGGCCAGTTTCGTGCAGTAGAGTTCAAATGGTCTTCAAAAGCAAAAGTCCGCTTTCCATCTGTTTTTTTGGAAAAATATTCTGTTCAGGAAACGCTTGTAGTCACACCTGAAAACTATGATGAGTTTCTTCTGACTTAGAACGAAATGAAATAATAAAAGCGGCCTCCGAACTTTTCGGAAGCCGCCTGAGGGGGCAAAATTATTACCCCTTAGCAAAGGTATGGTACGTCTTCGTTTATAAATACGTCTTCTTTGAAACGAAGGCGTATAAATACGTTATCTTTTAAATTTTTCGATATGGTCGGAACCCAGGTGCAAGGTGTAATCGCCTTTGGGAAGCGCCTCGATATTCAAAAACCATTCCGCACACTTGGAAGAGAAGCATTTTTCGAGGACGATTTCTCCTGCCGTATTTTTAATGTGCGTTTTCAGACATTTCATCGGCATCTCGTCAGCTATGAGCCAGATGCGTTTTTGCGATACGACGACTTTGATGTCGATCGGGACGGTGTCTTCTGAGTCACCCGAATCGCAGATTGAGATGCCCGGAGGGTACAAAGCAGTGTCAGCAGCAGCAGTAGCATGGGTATGTATTTGGTTGAGGGTGAATGTAAAAAACAGTACAGCGAAGAGTTTCGTTTTCATATACTTTAAAAATTAGTTGTTAAATGAATGGAACCTGGATTGTTTTGAAAATTGTGTTGTTTGATAAGTCCAACGTCTAATTTTCAACACCCAAAAGTCCTTGTTTTCGTGTTTCGATAGACAAAGGTTCAATCAAAGAGGTTGCAGTGGCTTGTTCAAAAACGATGGACTGTGTCTTTCGACCGATGAATGGTCATAATTCAGTAATAAAGTTCCAAACACTTGCCAGACTTTTGAGCCGCGTTTATGTTACACCAAGCCAAACACTATCATGAGACTTTTTACAATCCTGTTTTTCGCCTTCCTATCTACTTTCCTGCTTTCTGCTCAGAGTTCATTTCAACTGGATTCTGCGTTCATCCGCGACCACTTTACCAAACGTGAGGTAATGATTCCGATGCGCGACGGGAAGCAGTTGTTTACGACCATTTACTCACCCAATGACCAGGGCAAACCATACCCCATCATCTTGCGCCGTACGCCTTACTCCTGTTCTCCATACGGCGCGGGCACATTCAGCACTTATTTTCAAAATATGAATCTCGCTCGGGCGGGCTACATTTTTGTTTTTCAGGATGTCAGGGGGCGTTATATGAGTGAAGGTGAGTTCGTGGATGTTCGGCCCTTCATTCCTGCTTCCGACCCTTCTCCCAAAGGAAAAAAACAAGCCGATGAAAGCTCGGACACCTATGATACGGTAGATTGGCTGCTGAAAAACGCCTCCAATAATAATGGCAAAGTGGGTGTGATGGGCATTTCTTACCCCGGTTTTTATGCCACCATGGCGATTTTGGCAGGCCATCCAGCGATCAAAGCAGTGTCTCCGCAAGCCCCTGTGACCGATTGGTTTGTGGGCGATGACTTTCATCACAACGGCGCGTTCATGCTGATGGACGGTTTTGGGTTTTATTCTGGTTTTGGCAAACCTCGCCTAAAACCAACCACCGAAGGCCAAGCCGGTTTTAGCCAATGGAACACGCCCGACAACTACGATTTTTACCTCCGGGCGGGTGCGTTGCGCAATTTTGCAACAAAGTTTGACATGGGGAAAATCCCTTTCTGGAACGATCTAATGTCGCACCCCAACTACGATGATTGGTGGCAGGCCCGCAATCCCCGTCCTCACCTGAAAAATGTGATGCCTGCTGTTATGACAGTCGGCGGGCTTTTTGATGCTGAAGACTGTTGGGGGGCTTGGAACACCTACAAAGCCCTTGAAAAACAGAACCCGGCAACCCACCCGAACAGCATAGTAATGGGGCCTTGGGTGCATGGCGGTTGGGCGCGCACCCCGGGCGATCGGCTGGGAAATATTGTTTTTGGCCAAAAAACCAGTGATTTCTATCAACAAGAAATTGAGTTCAAATTCTTTGAATACCACTTGAAAGACAAGGGGAAAATGGATCTGCCCGACGCCTATATATTCGAGACGGGCAGCAACCGCTGGACCACTTACGATACCTGGCCCCCTAAAAACATAGAGCAGAAAAAATTCTATTTCCAGCCCAAAGGCAAATTATCTGCCCAATCATGGATCCCCATTACCCAATCAACGTTCGACCAATACCTAAGTGACCCGGCCAAACCAGTGCCATACACGGAGGATGTACACCTTAGACGTACCCGCGAGTATATGTGCGATGACCAGCGTTTTGCGGCACGTCGTCCCGATGTGCTGGTATATCAGACGGAGGTGTTGTCGGAATCGCTCACGGTCACGGGCCCAGTGATAGCGGATCTTTGGACAAGTCTCAGCACCACGGATGCCGATTTTGTAGTCAAATTGATTGACGTTTTTCCCGAGACACTGAAAAGTGTGGAAAACGGCGTGCCGATGGGTGGATACCAAATGCTCGTGCGCGGTGAGATTTTCCGGGGGCGATATCGGGAAAGTTTTGAAAATCCAAAGGCTTTTGAGCCCAAGGTGGTAACCAACGTGAAATTTGAATTGCCCGATGTGGCACATACTTTTCTGCCCGGCCACAAATTGATGGTGCAGGTTCAAAGCAGTTGGTTTCCTCTAGCAGACCGCAACCCGCAGCAATTCGTCAATATATACGAAGCCAAAGACGAGGATTTTGTGCCTTGCACTGTGCAAATTCACCGAGATGCTTTGGGAGCCTCTGGAGTGATTTTGCCGGTTTTGAAGCAGTGAAAATTGGGAAGAGGGTGTCTCATAAGCGGGGTTCCGCCCAGTGGGTTAAAATTTTGTTTGGTTGGGATACATTATTACATTATTCACCGGGTGACTTCAAGTCATCCGGTGAATAATGTATCCCAACCAAACAAAATTTGACAGAGACCACCATTGATTCAATTATGACACGCCCTCTCAAATACTTAAAAAAACAATACAACCGTCATGCTTAGATTTTTTTCCATCTTATTATTTGGACTGTTTGCCTTCATGGCCTCCGCCCAAGTCACATTCCAACAAATACCCGGCTTGGCCTTTTTTGATGACCAAGGCTATCTCAACGGAGTGTCGTGGGTAGATGTGGACAACGACGACGATCTCGATGTTTGCGTAACTGGATCGGGCGGCACGTTCCCCAA
>JBBQSW010000206.1:0-6976 GCA_038213575.1 Chitinophagales bacterium
TGCCTATTTCATTCAGTGATGCAATGGCAATCGCGGTATTGAAATCATCGTCCATACCAGCGTATGCCTCTTGTATAAGCGACAAAATGGCGCGGTCGTGCTCTGTTTCAGAGCCATCAAAATCACGGACATTCACCGGGAGGTTTTGAAGCAATCGGTTGGTTTCCATGATTTTGATAAAACCCTTTTCCGCTGCCATCAGGCCATCATCCGTTATGTCGAGTGTGCTGCGGTAGTGCGCCATGAGCATAAAAAAGCGCACCGCCATAGGCGAGTAGGGCTTGCTGGTATGCTCGCTATTACCCGTGAAAAGTTCCGTGGGCGTAATGGTATTCCCATCGCTTTTACTCATCTTTTTGCCGTTTAGCAACAGCATATTGGTGTGTACCCAATAGTTGGCAGGGTGGCATCCGCAGGCACCATGGTTTTGTGCCACCTCGTTTTCGTGGTGTGGAAATTTGAGGTCGTTTCCGCCGCCATGTATGTCAAATGTTTTGCCCAAATACTTGGTACTCATTGCGGAGCATTCCAAATGCCATCCTGGAAAGCCTAAAGACCAAGGGCTATTCCAGACCATCAAATCCTGTGGGCGGGCTTTCATCCATATAGCAAAGTCAGCAGGGTGTCTTTTTTCCTCCTGGCTTTTGAGTTCGCGGGTTTCTGTGTAGAGATCATCCAAAATACGGCCACTCACTGAGCCGTAGACACCCGAATGTTCTGCGTCAAATTTTGGCACATCGAAATAAACAGAGCCGTTGCGCTCGTATGCCAAGCCGCGGTCAAGAATTTGCTGCACCATTTCTATCTGTTCGAGGATGTGTCCGGTAGCGCGGGGCTCAATACTAGGCGGCAGGGTGTTGAAAATCCGCATCATATCATGGAAGCCCACGGTATAGCGCTGGGCAACTTCCATGGGTTCGAGTTGAGCAACCTTAGCACCTTTTGCCATCCGATCTTCGCCATCGTCCGTGAGATGGCCTACGTCGGTAATGTTCCTTACATAGCGCACCTTGTAGCCGATGTGCAGAAGATAGCGATAGATGGTATCAAAGCTGCAAAAGGTGCGGCAGTTGCCAAGGTGTACGTCGCTATAAACGGTTGGGCCGCAAACATACATCCCGATATGGCCGGGTGTAATGGGGCGGAATTCTTCCTTTTTACCCGAAAGGGTGTTGTAAATCTTGAGTGGACGCTGTTCAATCATAGGGTGCAAAGATAAGTGCTCTCACTCCACTTCTGTAACCTTCAACATATTGGTCGGCAAACGACGCCCCATGGGCATGGAACCCGTATTGATGATCGTGTCGCCTGGTTTGACAAAACCACTTTCTTTGAGGATATCCGTGCAGTCTTGGATGGTCTCGTCCGTAGTGGTGAAACGGTTGTAGTAGAAACATTGTACCCCCCACAGAAGGTTGAACGCACCGAGTTTGATGTGTTGGTCACTAAAAATAAAAATTTGCGACTTGGGCCGGAAGCTACTGATTTTGAAGGCTGTATAACCAGAGGCTGTATGCCCGACGATTCCTTTTGCACCAATTTCTTCGGCGACGTTGCAGGCGCTAAAACAAATCACATCGGAATTATAAAGCATGAAATTTTTAGAAGGTATCGGACGGCGGGTGTTAATCTGTGGCCAATACTGTTTTTCAGCTTCCCCAATAATTTTAGCCATATACTCGATGACAAGCTTGGGATATTTGCCTACCGAGGTCTCACCGCTGAGCATCACCGCGTCGGCTCCGTCCAGTACAGCATTGGCTACGTCTGTTACTTCAGCCCGGGTTGGGGATGGATTGTTTATCATACTGTCCATCATTTGTGTCGCTACAATGACGGGTCTGGCATATTGCATACACATGTGGATGATGTCTTTTTGGGTCATCGGCAATTTCTCTATGGGCATTTCAACCCCCAAGTCGCCCCGAGCCACCATAATTCCGTTGCAAGCGCGGATAATATCGCGCAGATTTTTGATTGCTTCCGGCTTCTCAATTTTTGCCATGACTTTGGCTTGGTGCTTGGTCTTTTCAATAGCATCTTTCACCGGATCGAGGTCTGAAGCACGGCGCACGAAAGAAAGTGCAATCCAGTTGACGTCCTGGGTAAGAATAAAGTCAAGGTCTTCTTTGTCTTTTTCGGTGAGTGCTGGAAGTTTTACGTTTGTATCGGGAAGATTTACCCCTTTGTTGCTGCTTAGAATCCCAGAATGAAGCGCTTTTAAACGGACAATGTCTTTTTTATTGGTTTCGGCCACTTCAAAAATTAATTTGCCATCATCCATCAGGATGCGCTCCCCCACCTCACAGTCTTCGGCAAACTGGTCGTAAGACATGTAAATATTCTCTTGTGTGCCCTCTGCATTCTTATCATTGGTGATGGTAATTATATCGCCTTCGGCAAGGTAGAGCGCATTGTCTTTGATTTTGCCCACCCGGAGTTTAGGCCCTTGCAGATCGGCCAGAATGCCAATATGAAGTTTATGCTCTGAATTGATTGCTTGGATGCGCTCAATAACCTGCAAATGGTCTGAATGACTGCCATGGCTAAAATTGAGACGGAAAACATCCACGCCTGCCTGAATAAGTTCAAGAAGCTTCTCTGGGGAGCTACAGGCAGGCCCTACCGTGGCGACGATTTTGGTAAATTGGGAGCCATCTTTGCGCAAAGGGGACTTGTTTTTTTCAAGCAATGCTGCCGCTTCCGAAAGTGTCATTCTTTTTTTGAATTTTAAGTGTAAAACTTACAATAAGCTAAACGCCGCAAAAATAGCAATTGCCCGGCAGTTTCCTAATCAAAATATCCCCTTTTTTGTGTCGTCTTGATTCAAAAGACGAATAAAATCCTTAAAAAAATGGGGCCCCGCTTTCTGATTTTCAAGACTAAGTGTTTGATTTACAAAAAGTATGGGCGGTGCTTGTTTGTTACCCATCAAAAAAATAAGGGCGAAATGTTTGATAAACCTGCTAGTTGGCGTTTCTTTGCACCCTGAAAAATTGACTTTTTTTCACCAACAAGTTTTGAAAAACATGGCAAACGTAGCCGACCGCGTAAAAAAAATCATCATTGACAAATTGGGTGTTGATGAATCTGAAGTGACCATTGAGGCAAGCTTTATCAACGACCTCGGCGCCGACTCGCTCGATACCGTTGAACTCATCATGGAATTTGAAAAAGAATTCGATGTGTCCATTCCCGACGAGCAAGCCGAAAAAATCCAAACAGTAGGTGATGCGATCACCTATTTGGAGCAGAACGTCAATCCCTGATTTTTAAAGGGTTGGCTTGTATGAAGCCCGCTCTTTTTTGCAAAAAACGGTTCAAAGCAGCATTGCTTTGAACCGTTTTTGTTTCATAACGAACTTTCAGGCATAATCCAACGCAGCATCCAATGCTTCTACCGCCCCATCCAAAAAGGCTGGAATCAAGGTCTCAAAGGTGCGCTGGATTTTCTGTGGATTTGCCAGATCTCGAATCATCCGATCGTACCGCGAATCACCGTGCTCTTCCACGATGGATTTTTTGCGCTCATCTTCCATGAAGTATTGTAAAAGACCACTCGGGTCAGCTTCTGGGTGAAATTGTGTACCGATCATTTCTGGACTAAACCGTACTGCCATGATTGCCCGCTCGTAGTGTACATGAGGACGCAACTTTTCAAGACATAAAATCTCGGCACCCATGTCTTTGAACCGTTTGTGCCGTGGGCTTACCACCTGATAACGGCGAAAATCGGCGATGTAAAACGGATCCGGAAGGCGCTCGAAAAAACACTCCTCCTTTCCGGCGTGCGTTTTATATACCGGGTAGGTGCCAAACGACATTTTATAGCGCTGGGTCACTTCTCCAAGTCCAAAGTGGTGACAAGCCATTTGAAAAGAATGGCAGATAAAAAAGCAGTGCTTCTTCTCTTCCAAAGATTGCTGGTTGTGGCACCACAGGTCTTCAATAAGGTTGAAAAATGGCGCTTGCCACTTACCGCCACTTTCAAGCGGATCACCGGGGCCACCCGAAAACAGGTATATATTGTAAGAAAGATCGGGGATTTCGCATTTGGCGCGCACATCAAAATGGTCGTACACCAGCACCTCGGCATACCGGTCCAAAATACTTTTCAGCATTGGGATCCCTCGATTCTGTTCGCCGTTGTACATATCTATAAGAGCAGCTCTGAGCATTTTTACAGGTGGTAAATAGTGAACAATGTGTGTCCGGTTTTGTCTTTTGGAATCTTTGCACCCGCCAAATTTATCACATCAAAAAAATTCAAAAAATGTCACTCGTTCAAGAATTCAATGACTATCGCTCGCGTATGAACGAGCGTATTCTGGCACAAGACAACAAGGTAATCAAACGCTTTTGGAGCCTCGACAACCAGACCTACCAAGAGGGCGCACTCGACATGCGTACCAAAGAATTGCTCGGTCTGGTGGCCTCCATGGTGCTGCGCTGCGATGACTGTGTCAAATACCACCTCGGCAAATGCCACGAACTGGGCGTGACTACCGATCAGGTTTATGAAGTTTTTGCGGTTGCCAACATGGTTGGTGGTTCTATTTGCATCCCACACACCCGACGGGCGGTGGAGTATTGGGAAGAACTGCTTAGATAACAAGTTTCGAGTGGTGTCCCGTTTACTCCTTGTAAAGTACCTGTTTGAAAACCTGTCACTTGAAACTACTCAACTACAATGACCTTTTTCAGAAGCCGAAGGCCAATGGAAAGTTCAACGGTTGTGTTGCGAATTCGACGTTCGGGGATTGTGATATTCTGTCCAGGATTCCAAGGATCAGGAACATTTGGAATTGCTATTTGTCTGTATTGCGGGGTTACATCCGGGTTGATGGAAAGTTGGACTTGAGCGCCAACCAATTCAGAAAAATGAAATTCTACGCCACCTCCAGCTGAAAACCCTGCCATCCAGCGTTGTACACCGCCCATAAGCGGATAGACAAGCTTCCTGTTTGGGTCGTTGCCAATGAGCTCATCAACGTTCGTGCTGTAAGTATAATCCCCCCTTAATCCACCAAAATAAAAATAACGGGTACGTCCACTATTACTCTCTTTGAAGCGTTGTTTTGCGCCAAATGAAAAAGAAAAATTATTGAACTTAAAACGTTCCGTGAAAGTACCCCCTGGAGTATTACTGTTGAGGTCGAAGAAGCGATATCGCGTAGCACTTCCTTTCACATGATAGCCTAGCTGCATGTAAAAAGAACCCTGACTGTCTTCATTATTAATGGATTCCATGCTAAGGGCGGCATGATATTGAAACAATGGTTCGCGCCCAGAGGAGTTGTCCCATTTTTGAAGACCCGCTGTAGGGCCAAATTGAATGACATAAGCCGTGCTTTGGGCGGTGATTAGTCCAAAAAGGACAAAATTGAAGATAAGCGCAAGTAAAATTCGCATTATTATGCTGTTTTTGTGGCGAAAATAAGGGTTTGATTGGATTCTTCCCTACAATGCTTCTCATGAGCGCACTCTGACCCCATCATTTTCCCGTATTTTCGCCGCCAGAGCCACGCATTCATTGCTAAAAAACCGCTGCAATATGAAAAAAAACACGCTTTCGACCTCCTACGCAACTTTTGACGATTTCATTTACACCCGCCCAGACATGGCGGAGGTTTCTAAAGAATTTGAAAAACACCTTCTCCAATTTGAAAACGCCTCGGATGCTGACAAGCAACAGGATGCTCTGGCGGGTATTGTGGCTGCGCGCGAGGAATTCGGTTCTATGTTCAACCTCTGTTACGTCAGGCACACCGCTAACACTGCGGATCCTTTCTACGAGAGTGAAAATCAATATTTTGACGAACAATCGCCTTCCTTCGAGGCCCTTAACAACCGCTTTTTTCAAGCCCTGCTCTCCTCACCTTTTCGGGATGTATTGGCCGAAAAATATGGACAACACCTGTTTACTTTGGCGGAGGTTTCACTCAAAACCTTCCAACCCAGCATACTGGAGGATTTAAAGCAAGAAAATGCCCTCAGTACGGAATACACCAAAATAAAAGCCCGCGCAAAAGTTGACTTTGATGGAAAATCCTACAACCTCAGTAGTCTGCTTCCAATTGAACTTTCCGACGACCGCCCTACGCGTAAAAACGCGACCACTGCAAAATGGAGTTTTTATTCCAATAATGCCGAGGCTATAGAAAACATCTTTGACAAGATGGTACGCTTGCGGCACAGCATGGCGCAAAAACTTGGATTCCGCAGCTTTACTGAAGTCGGGTATGCCCGGATGCGGCGATCCGACTACACACCCGACATGGTGGCAAATTTCCGGCGACAAGTTCGTGAGCACATCGTTCCGATCGCTTCTGCGCTCTATGAGCGCCAGCGGAAACGGTTGGGGATCAAAGAATTGAAGTATTACGACGAAGATTACAAATTCGCCAGCGGTAATCCAAAGCCCATTTCCCCCCCGGAACAAATCGTAGAGAATGCCGCCAAGATGTACCAAGAACTAAGCCCTGATACCGATGCTTTTTTCACTAGGATGCAAGGGGCCAAGCTGATGGATTTGGTTAATCGCGACGGCAAGGCTACCGGGGGGTATTGCACCTATATCAGCAAATTCGACGCTCCCTACATTTTCTCCAATTTCAATGGCACCAGTGGCGATATTGATGTCCTCACGCACGAAGCCGGACACGCCTTCCAAGTATGGAGCAGCAGCAACTTTCTATTTGAGGAGTACCATTGGCCCACTGCCGATGCCGCCGAAATTCACTCCATGAGCATGGAGTTTTTCACCTGGCCGTGGATGCACCTGTTTTTTGGCGAACAGACCGCCAAGTATCATTTCATGCATTTGGCAGGTGCCATACAGTTCCTGCCTTACGGCGTGGCAGTAGATGAATTCCAGCATGTTGTGTACGAAAACCCGGATATGACCCCCGCTGAGCGAAATGCCGTATGGCGAGACCTAGAAAGCACTTACTTACCTCACCGCGATCACGATGGC
>JBBQSW010000207.1:0-6928 GCA_038213575.1 Chitinophagales bacterium
ATCGTCAGAGGCCGCTTGTCCAGTTGTCACAAAACCATTGTCCGATGTTTGGAAAATCGAATTTGCCCCTTCATACGAACTGCCATCCAATGCCTTTTGCCATTGGATGGCGGGCTGGGTGTAAATTTTAGATGAAATTAAGAATAGGGGAAAAATGAGGAGAAGAGTTCTGTTCATAATTGATGAATTCAAAATGTTCCTAAGCCGTACCTCCCCCAAATTGCTTTCAAAGAGCCAAAGGCAAATCCACACAGACTTCGCCAACCTCCTCCACCAACTCGTCTACTCCAACCCGGGTGACCCCAAACGCTCCAATCTCCTCATCTCCCGCATCCAAGAAAAAAAACAAGCCGCCGAATGGCGCTGGCTCCTAGAAAAAGCCCTATAATCTCCCTAATCCCTCCGCTCATTCCCCCATCTTGTAATCCATTCAGTTATCGCAAATCAAATCGCCCCCAAAACCTCCAAATAATACCCCCAAAATTTAGCAAAACTAGATACCGAAGCACGCTCGTCGGGACTGTGCGCCCCCTGGATCAGCGGTCCAAAAGATACCATGTCGAGGCCCTGGTAGGCTTCTCCAATGATGCCGCATTCCAGACCCGCGTGGCAGGCCTCAATAACTGGCGGGTGACCGAACTTTTTCTCATAAAGTTCCGCCATTTTTTGCACGATTTTGGAACTGGGATTGGGTTTCCAGCCAGGGTATTCGCTGCCAGTTTGCACTTTCGCGCCGATCAGATCGAAGGGCGCGCGGAAAGCTGCCGCCACATCGGCTTTGCTCGATTCGACGGAACTGCGTTGGAGGGAGCCGATGGTCAGTTTGCCATCGGCGAGGGTGATTTTTGCCAGGTTGGTGGATGCCTCCACGAGTCCAGGGATTTCCGGGCTCATGCGGTAAACCCCGTTTTGAACGGCGCGAATGGCGTGGAGAAATTTGATCTGATCGCTTTTTCTCATCACTTTGGCGGGTTTGGATGCCTCACTTGCCTCGATTTTTATGTTTGGCTCTGCGGTCTGATATTCAATCGCAATTTCTTTGTTGGCCGTTTGAAGCAGCTTGGCAAAACGTTTTTCGTTTTTAACCAACACGACCGCCTTGGCTTCGCGGGGAATTTCGTTGCGTAAATTCCCGCCCTCGAAGCTGGACAAACGCAGTCCCGCTGGCGCAAGTGCCATCAGGACACGCGCCAGGATTTTATTGGCGTTGCCCCGGCCCTGGTTGATGTCCATACCACTGTGTCCACCGCGTAGGCTGCTGACTTTCACCTGAAAAGCAACGAGATTTTCTGGCGCGAACTCCTCTTTGTAATTCCAATCAATGAGGGTGTCAATGCCGCCCGCGCAGCCGATGGTCAGCACATGGTCTTCTTCGGTGTCGAGGTTGAGCAGCAATTTTCCTTTGAGCAAGCCGCGACCGAGTTGTTTGGCGCCGCTCAAGCCCTGCTCTTCATCCAGGGTAAAAAGGGCTTCCAAAGGTGGGTGTGCGATGTCCTTCGAGGCCAAAACTGCCAAAATAGAGGCGACTCCCAAGCCATTGTCTGCTCCTAAGGTAGTTCCTCGGGCACGCACCCAATCGCCATCCACATACATGTCAATGCCTTGTTTGTCAAAGTCGAACGTGACATCCGCGTTTTTGGAATGCACCATATCAAGGTGGCCCTGGAGGATGGTCACGGGTCTTTTCTCGCGACCGGGCGAGGCGGGTTTTTTGATGATGATGTTGCCAAAATCATCACTGAGCGTTTCCAGGCCGTGTTTTTTGCCAAAATCGCGCACCCATTGGGCAATGCGCTCTTCCTTTTTAGAAGCGCGTGGAATGGCGTTAAGGTCGGCGAAGAGGTTCCAAGGGGTGGATGGGGCGAGTTGGCGAATTTGATCGGACATGATTTATGGTGTATGATTTTGGCAAATAGAAGCGCAAAACTACGTTCTAATTGGGCTTGAGCGTGCCTGATACTATCAATTCAATTTCGCTTTCCAGCCCTCATCAAAATCTGATTCTCCAAAACCTGAATCCGGGTTTTCTTCTTGGTATTTAGCAGAGCGTGCATCTTCCTCCGCTTGGAATCGTTGTAATATCTCCAACGATTGCGGACTGGGGGAAACAAATCTGTTGAGTGATTCAATCAGATGCATTTTACCCGCTTCTTCATCTTCGGGCCAACAGGAACTTGAACCAACCTCACACCAAGGGCGCTGAAAACAACCTGGACAATATCCACCGCATCCATCATAGCACCAGCCGCCGCCTGGGTCGAACTCAAAATCTTCGCCGAGATGTTCAAGGAGGTTTTCATACACCAATCTGGGAGGAATGGCCTCCTGTAAGCTCACCCCGTAACCCAGGTTGGAAAGCACTTCGATTAAATCATCAAGTGCGGCGCCAATTGCCTCCTCCGTAAGTTCTTCGGGGCGTTTCAGCACAAAACCATTGGGCAATTGCGCTATCATGTTTGTGCGCGTGGGCTGCCCCTGAAGCCATAATTCGAAGCGATACCAGTCGTTCTCCGGTGAAATGCCCGGGAAAATGGGCGGGAACTGGTACCTACCTTCGATCAGTTCCATCGTTTCCTGGCTGCCGTATTTCTGAAACCGATGCACGAAATCGAGCAGGCTTTCCAAGCGGCGGTTTTCCAGGTCCAAATCAAAGGGGCTGAACTCCATGACTTCATTCAAGTCGAGCACTAATTGATTGAATGTTTGTTTGAGCGCGAGGTTGTGTCGGAGAGGGGCGATGTCTTCTTTTGCCATGATTCATTTGATTGGTTTGGTGAATTGAAATGGTTATAGCCACGAATTACACGAATTGGTGAAAACTCGTGCAATGCGTGGCTACTTCAAAGTTATTCCTTTTTTGAATAAAACAACTGTTTCTCTTTTACTTTTTCTACAATTTCCTGCACGGTGGGCAGTACCTCGGGCGGGATTTTCAGCAGCAGGTTGTCCTCTGTTTTTTGGGTAAGGATGAGCACGGCGTAGTAGAGGAGTTCGTAGCGGTCTCGGAGTATCTTGCCGTGTTGCTCGGACTCGAAGAGAGAGAGGGCGAGGTGTCTTTGCTCTAGGTAGAGGAGGTTGGTTAGGAACCACTCTAAATCTTCTCCATTCTTAAATTGGATGACTCGCTCGATTTTTTCGGAGAGGTTTTCAAAGATGCCGTTCCAGATTTCGAGGAGGACAATGTTTTCAAACTTCCTCGGCAACTCACTTTCTTGACCATCCTTATCAAGTTTCCTTGTATATTCAATCAATTCATCTCGTTCCTCCACCCCAATAAACTTAGAATGCACCAATCCCTTGCTCAATACCATTGCCTTGTCATAAGAGACCAAGCCATCCCGCAAATCTCCCAAGTGCTTTTGAGTCAGCGCTTTCAACTCGGCCCCATCGTACCAGGATTCCAGAAAAAGGGTCAAATATTTGGCCCGGCGCTTTTGATCGGGATTGCCTTGCGTGACAATCAGCCACATATTGAAAAAACGCTCCGCAATGCGGTAGAGATGGTTTTTCTTGCCCGTTGGAATGGTTTCGACGATGCCGTATTGCTCCAATTGCTTGAGGTAGGAAGCGATAAGTTTGCTTTCCATGCGGCATTTTTCTACCAATATTTTGGTGGGGGCGGCCTCCCACCAAAATGCCATTTCTTGTACGATCTTGCGCTGTGGAGGGGTCAGGTTGCTCAATCGCTCCTGATAGAGCGGCGTTGCACGGTCCATCACTTTGCGCAGGTAGTCAAAGCCGTAAGAAGTGGAATCGTGCATCAATACCTGAATGAAAAACTGCAAAGCGCGTGGCGACCCATCGGTCAGGATACGGATGGCTTCGATGCGGCCCCGGGAACGCAAAGCGTAATCATGCAGCAAGGGCAAATTCATTTCTGCACTCCAATGATTAAGCAAGTTGTGTATTTCCTCAAAACGCAGTTCTTCGAGTCTATGTCGGCGGAAAAACTCGTAAAACGGTTTGTCGTACCGCCAAAAATGCTCGTCCATGCGGGTGCTGCCACCGATGATTTGCAGGTCGTTGTAATTGAGCAGGGTTTCGCGCAACAGATGACCATCGTCGTCAAAGTTTTGCAGGATACGGTCTAGGTTGTCCAGCAGCAATACGACTCTTTTCCCACACCGTTCAAGCAATTGGTGAATTTCAGCATACAGGTATCGGGCGTATGATTGATTGTTTTCAAAATCATCGAAATCGCGGAGTTTAACGGGGCTATTCAAACGGGTCATCAACTCCTGCAATACCTCGAACCACAAATCCGAAAGACGGTAAATAGACGCCTGTTCCTCGGCCAGATTGATGGCGATGAATCGTTCGGCCAACCCGGCATCCTCATCAATTTCTATCTGGATACGCCGAAGCAAGGTGGACTTACCACTCCCACGCCGCCCCAGGATCAATTCATGCTGCATCGGGTCGCCCGATTTTTTGTTGCGCAGGTCAGCCATGATGAGTTCAAACTCGGCAATGCGAATCAGAAAATTGCGCTTAATGGCTTCCGGGCTACTGTTGGCAGCCTGATAAAGCGTTAATTGGTCAATAAACCAGGTTGGATTTTGCTGCATGTCAGGCATGGTCATAGATCGGGTTGTCGGCTTTCCAGAAAGCCTGTAAAAAAGGAGACACAAATACAAAATCGCCCTCTAATTCGACGACATACCCATCATGTTCCAAGCCTCTTATCAATTCCATATAGGTATCTTTTTTACCGTGTTTCAAGGCGAGGTCATGCAACTGGCGTCGGTTGATGGCGTGTCTATGTGCGATATAAACCAGTGTTTCATTCAAGAAAGCAGATTCTTCACGAGCGAAATATTCAAACAAGCGGTTTTTCCATTCTCTGAAATGGTCGTTATTTCTGACAATTTTTTCAAAAGCAGCATCAATGGATGCAAATTCGAGACTGGAATGACTGGCTTTCCTGGCGGCTTTGTTTATTTCATACAGCATCAGATTAATGAAGTAAGGGATGAAGTAGTTGATCTTCGTTAGCAAGTAGCTAAGTAGATGTTCGTCATATTGAACGGTACAATCTTTAGTGGCCCATGCGATGTAATCGCCTGCTTCGTTTCTGGTGAGTGCCTCAAAGGGCATGATAGAGAAGTCGTTAATATCTGCGGTGCGTCCATCCAAAGCCTTTACGATGTGGTGGATGCCAACGGAGCCGGCCAACACAAGGCTAAAATGGTTGCGGATATCAGGGCTTTGCCTCCATTGCCGCAAACGGTCCAGAATACTGCTAGCCTCCTCACGGCGTCCCTTTTTGTGAAGGTTGTTGAGCACCTCTGGCAGCTCGTCCAAAAGCAACACGATTTTCAGTTGTTGTTGGCCTATTTTAGGAAGGATTTGGTTGATTTCTTCTGCGTATTCGCTGGGCTTCTTTTCGCCAAACTTTACCCCTTCCAGCGTGATTTCCTCGATGTTTAGATGTTGGAACAAGTTACTCAACCAGTGTTTGTCTTTTTCAAACTTGCTTAAACATTGGAGTATCAATTCAAAAAATTGTCGGTAGAACTCCGACTCTGATTGTACTCCCTGAATGTTTTTAAAAACGCAACGAGTATCGCTTGGGCAGTTTTTCAGCATGGCTTGCATTACGGATGATTTGCCTACCCGACGTGGAGCAGCAAGCAAGACATGGCTTCCTTTCTGTATTTCGTCCCAAATATTTGCTTCGATTTGTGGTCGAGGGTAGTAATAATCACCGGTTGCTGTAGGACCGATGATAATTTTCGGGTCTTTCCAATCTGAATTCATTTTGGCAATGTTTTTATAGTCAAAAATAATTGACCGCAAAAGTATTGTCAAAATATTACAGCAACAAATTTGTTGTCAAATATTTTAGCTGATTTGAAACAAAACGAGCGTGGCACACCCCAAAGGCATGCCACGCTCGCAAAAAAAACCACAGTCACCGCATTGTGCAAACCAGAGCTTCGCAAAACTGGTAAGTGGAGCAGACAGAACGGAGGCGGCAGATTGCTTAAAGCCGGACAAGTCAACGACAACAATTTACCTAAATTCCGGGGAGTACTCCTTTGAAAATAGTGTTCGAGCCGGTGCAGAGAGAACGGCAACTGTAGTGGGACAAAGGTAGGTAAAATCAGTTGGATGGCCTGATTTGAGCAAAAAGTATTTGCGGATGGCGGATACTTCATCAAATGGATATCTTCGCGTCTACTATGCATCTGTTCAGGACTGGTAAAAACCTTTTTTCGGATGAGGCTATCTTTCTGAACGCGGTTCGGAAGGGCGAGTCGAAGGCAATATTGTACCTGCAGGATAAATCTGCCGGGTTCATGCAAAAATTGCTGGAACAAAACCATCTGCCTCGGCACTTGTCGGGTGAGGTGCTCAATGATGCGTGCATTGCTTAAGCCCCGTACCACTTACAATTTTTGGTAGTGGTCTGGTAACCTTTGGAGATCTAGCCCCACCAGCCAATGTTCTATTAAGTGTTGGTCAGTCGTCTGTCGATAAGGTAGCACTTAATACCACTGGAGACCTAAATTTCAATTTCCCAGCCACCAAGAAGTTATTTTTTAATTTTTTGGCAGGCGGAGCGCGCGATTTCACACTTACTAACACTGGAGTTGATCCTTTTCTTGAGCCTTCTGTACACGAATTTGGCTACTTAGGGGTCCCTGGAAAAGCCCTTTTTCAAGTATATTCAAGATCGTTTTACGCCTCAACCGCTGGAGAATACTTATCTTATTCAGACGCGCGCATCAAGGAGAATATCGCGCCGCTGACTGCAGGGTTGGAAAAGATTATGCAACTCCAGCCCAAATTGTACGACCTCAAAAGCGACCATTATTATGCAGGTAGAAAAGACAAACCTGAATCTGGACGCCTGAATGAAATGGGCTTTCTGGCGCAGGATGTTGCCAGGGTTTTCCCAAAATTGGTCACAGAAACAGAAAAT
>JBBQSW010000208.1:0-6847 GCA_038213575.1 Chitinophagales bacterium
ATGGCGAGCAATACCAACCCAGCTGCCAGCAGCAAACAAGTCGAAAGCACACTATGCCATTCAAATTTTTTCAACACAAAACCCGCTAAAAATCGGCCAAGCGCAGTACTGCCCGCTAATATACTGGCCATTTGAATGCTCAAGGACGTGGGCAGGTTCAATACTTCCTGGTTGTAGGTGGGCAACCAACTCATGATGCTTTGCTCGATCAGCACATAAAAAAAAGCGCACAGCACAAACACCAGCACGAGTGGGATAGCAACCAGCCGGAACATTTTTACGAATTCTTCGGCGGGAGAATTGGGTGTTTCTGCTTTAGATTCCGATTCATCGAGCGATGCGCTGAACAAAAGCACAAATGCTGCCAAAGAAAGGCCGCCGAGCAAATAATAGATTTTAAGCCAGGTGGTGCTTTGCAGGTTAGAATCGTCCACAAACGCACTGAAAAGAAAATAACCCGCAAAAATGCCCACCATGAAAAACGACTCGATAAAACTCATTAGGCTGATGTGTTCCTTTTCGTCTTTCGTTACCAGGCCAATAGTTCCGTACACGGACATCTTGATCAAGGCAAAACTGGAACCAACTGCTGCAAACAACAATTTCGTGGCCCAAAAACTTGGTGCCAGCGGCACAACAAAACACGTTACCGTCACCAAAGCAAGTGCCGCGAGCATCGCATTTTTGTAACCCCAGCGGGTAATAAAAGAGGAAAGCAAAAACGATACTATAGCGATGCTCAAGTCTTTGAAACCTTCTAGTACCGATGCCTCGCCGGGCGACACACCATAGTTGTTTTGCACCTGTAAAATGACTGTGCCGACGCTGTTGAGCAGGATGGCGAACACGAAATAATTGAGGAACAGGGAAGCCTTGATTTGCCAGTTTTTCATGATACAACGCTGATCTCGCGGTTTTTACAAATTTGCGCGGATTGGCTGCAAGGTTTGAAAAAAAGGGATTAATTTTTAAGGGAACAGATAAAAATAAACTGCGGTTTTTATGATTTTTAGTAACTGGTTAGCACGATCTCAAAATCCCGAAGGGATTGAATATGAATAGACTAGGATGAAATCCTGGGTATTCATATTCAATCCCTTCGGGATTTTTAAAAGGCTAACCAGTTACGTTTTTTAACATTAAACTCAATCACTTCGTAATAGCAGCCAGCAAGGAATCCACCAGCGCTTGTCCGAGCCCACCTTCGATTAAGCCTTTGACATCGGCTTTCCACCAGTTGGGTCTTGCAGCAGGTTCGTCGTTCGACAAACACTTCCAGTACCAATAGTAGCGGCTATACTTCGCCACTGAAACTGCGGAGAACAGAAGTTTTGGATTGTCGAGTGTGGTATTTTGGACGAGGCTGTTTTCCAATTCGGTCATGATGTGGACGAATTCACTGAGTTGTTCGGTCGAATTGACTGGCAAGGAGGAGGCTTTGTCCAGAATATCGCCCAGAACCTGACGGTCGTTTGCGCTGAGGCTAGAGTTTTGCAGCCAAGCCTGGTGGTCGTCGTAGTTGCCGTCAAATGCCGCGTTTTCGATCTGCTTTTGTTCGATATCGTTGATTACGATTTCAGCTTCTGTTTCCAAAAATTGAACGGATTGGGTGGCAAGAATTTTCCGTGCGGCCTTTATATCGTAGCCCACAGCCTTGACTTCGGCTTTCGTTTGGGGGGTGAAAATGCTTTGCATCGCCAAATTGTGCAGTTGGCCGAGGTTATCCTGCGGGTTGTTGGGGTTGGCCAATGGTGCTATAGGCAGACAGTTTTCCGATGAAAACTCGATCATTTTTCGCCCGTCCGGGGAGGTCTGGAATCGGTACAGGCCTGATTCAATAACTTGTGGCGGTGTCCCGGCTTGTGATTCTACTGTAAAATTGGTGGTGAGCGGGAAATAGTTGCCGTATTCAGCGCCCACTTCGTCGCCATTGTCAAACTTGAAGGCGAGTTTTTGCTGGTCCTGAAGTTCCGCATTGCCCCAGCCAATCCAAATACAGTTGCTAAAGCTATACATGCAGCCTTTTAGGGTGCTGGTGCCAAAATGGATGCGGATTAGGCTTCCTTCCGGGAGCGTTGGCTGCACCTTCACAACGGCAGTATCCAGGGCCGTTTTTTCACAAGAAACTATAAAAGAAGAAAAGATTACGAGGCTGAGGATCGAGAGAAAATTACGAGTTGTCATGATCTGAAAAATAAGTTTGGTGAAAAAATGTAGACAGTTGTTTCGCTGCTTTGAAACTATATCGGCCCGCTTTTCAAACCTTACCCTTTTCCGAAAAAAAATTATCGAGGGTAGTCAAAAATTTGTGTCAACCACCGGTTTACACCCCTACCCCTAAAGGAGCGCAAATCCGAATAGGGCGTTACCTGAAATAAACCCACCCAGACTCTTTCTTGCATTTCGCCCCAAAAAACTGCATTTCGCCCCACTTGTTTGCCATTCGCCCCAAAAACCTGCGACTTGCCCCTCTATTCGACGCGGCAATTTTATCGGCGGTTCCTTTGTCCCAACAAAATTTAACAGCCATGCTTGAATTTCTTGGAGACCTACTTCTCGGCATCCACATCATCGCGGGTGCATCCACGCTCGTCACCGGGCCCATCGCTATTTTCTACAATTTCAAAGACACGCACAAACATCGGATGGTGGGCAAAGTGTTTTACTACGCCATGCTCATTGTAGCCGTCTCGGCCATTATTTCCTTTTTCAAACACCCGGACAAAGTGTTTTTCCAATTCCTTTTGGGTATTTCGTTCTTGGTACTGGCGGGTATTTTCCGAGGCGTTCGCAGTATTTTCTTAATGAAGGGAGGGAGGGTTACTCCCTTTGATTGGGGCTACACCGTTTTGCTTGGCCTCAATGCGGTGTTCATGCTGGGGATGTCCGCCTGGCATTTGGTGGCAGGAACCATGATCGCGTTCCCTATCCTTTTCGGAGTGTTTGGTCTTATGTGCGCCTCCGATACCTGGGTGAACTGGAAGACTTTTAGTAATCCTTCAGCGCTGCACCCACTGGACTGGATGCAGCTTCACTTGAGTACTATGTTGGGAGCTTTCATCGCCTCTACCACCGCGTTTACGGTGAATGCGGCCCACTTTCTGCCCTGGTGGGCGCAATGGTTTGGCCCTACTCTCCTGCTCGTTCCCTTGCAGTTTTATTTTGGAAAAAAAGTGAAAACCCTGCGCGAAAAAGCGCGGGCTAAAAATTTGGCAGGCTGAGCTCCAAAGCGGGCGCTATGTCAGGAATGACTACGCCAATTTTCCCGTTTCCAGCCGATAACCCACCCCGTGCACGGCTACAATGCCGACAGATGGGTCAGCAGCCATTTTTTTTCGCAACCTCGACACAAAAACATCCACGCTGCGTCCAACCAAAACGCCCTCATCTGCCCAAACCTCCCGGAGGATGAAGTCTCGTTCGAGCAGCCGGTCCTGGTTGGTGACAAAAAGCCGGAGTAATTTCGTTTCCCGGAAAGTCAGTGTTTGGCGGACACCGTTGCAAAGGAGAACCTGACTGGTGACATCAAGGCGTGAATTTCCGAATGCCAGCCAGTCTGTTACTCCTCCGCCTGCCAAGCCTTCCTGCCCGCCAGAGTTTGGCAGGCGGGGACTCGCAGGATCGGATAAAGGTGCAGCAGGCAATGATTTTTTCCGAAAGAAAAACCAAATGCCGGCCAATCCGCCCAAAAAAAGCAGCAAAATCCCGATTGTGTTCCCCAAAAACGACTTTTTTCGTCATTTTCTAAAAAAACGATCTCGATATAATGACAGCCCTCGGGCATGATACGTCCACCGCAGGGCACGGCGTTATTTTCCAAAAAATCAACTTGATGATAGCCCAGGTCAATAGTGGCATCAAAACATCGGCGCACCGCCACTTCGTAGGGCATACGGATGCCATATTGGTCGAGCGAAGCCTGAAGTAAGGCAGGAAGTTGCTCGTACACGAAGGGCTGTTCCAACTTCACCCGCCAAACCCCTGGGCCGCTCTGCTCGATGGCCGGAATACGGCTCGTGCTGTCGCCTGACTGGCGAAGCAGCCCATCAGCAGTTCGGTAAGCACCCAGTCCCAATGTTCTCCACCATCGGTTGACCGCATCAATCCCTGATAGGTACCGCTGATCAGCACCCCGTCTGCTTCGACCAGGCTATTGATACCAACTTCTGCAAAGACCTGTTTCCAGTTTTTACCGGCATCGGTGGATTTGTAAAGCCCGCTTTCGCAGCCGACGAAAAGAGTGCCGTCCGGGGTTTCCAAAATTGCGCGTACGGTCTTGTCTTTCAATGCATCGTGCATGGGTATCAAAACGCCTATTCCCGGTATTTCTTTAAAAAAACCGTTTTTATAACTGCTGATATAAGGTCCGTTTCGACCGGAGAACATGTCTGAGATTTCCACGTTCAGGAAAGCCTCGTTTTCCCAGATCGGGACGGCGGCGGCGGTGCTACTGTGATACAACACTTTTTCAGCAGTTAAAAAGACATCGCTATCGCCAACAAAAACTCGGTTGACTCCCAAATTTTTGGGCAGTCCCGCGCTGATGTCCTCCCAGGTCTGCCCGCCATCTGAGGATTTAAAAATAATACTTTTGGCAAATGGTGGGATTTTTTCCGGAACCTGATGGCTGGTACTGCTGGATTGTAAAACGATGTTGGCTGCCAAGGACAGAGCCTCGTCTTGATTTTGTTGACAGGCAACAAAGGATTGCAAAAAGAGCAATAAGGTGAGCATACGGATTTGCATAACTTTTTTTGTTTGGTGAAACAATGCGACAAAGGTACCTGTGGGGAAAGCGGAGACTGTTTTTTGCGTGTAAAACGATGTAACAGAAGTGTAAAAGGATGTTTTCGCGGGAGGGAGCAGCTACATCCAGGGTAAATTTTTAAGTCTCCCTAATTTTTTTTGAGAAAAAAGCTCCCCACCCCGAGCGCTCATTGAGAAATAAAAAAATTGAGATATACCTTGTCCCTTCATTCAATTTCACTGCTCCTGATTATTTTGACTGATTCATCCGTTATCGCCCAAACCACCCAATGGATCAACTCCGTGGTCATTGGCTGCAATTTTTGCCCTTTTGCGGCAAAGGCAATGCTTCGGAAAAGCATCCGCTATGTGGTGTTGCCAGATATTACACTGGAAAGCGCCTTGGAGGCAGTTGTTGAAGAACTGCGCTACCTAGACCGGTCGGTAGATATTGAAACAACGCTTGTCATCTTTCCCAACCAATTTTCAGATTTTGAGGACTACCTCGATTTGGCTGAATTGGCAGAAGACTTGTCCGTGGAACAAGGTTATGAAGGCATTTATCAGATCGCCAGTTTCCATCCTGATTATCGTTTTGAGGGGGCAAAAGACAACGATCCAGCCAATTATACCAACCGCTCTCCCTACCCGATGTTGCATATCCTTCGAGAAGACAGTATTACCAAAGCACTTGACCATTACATAGACCCGGAAGGAATCCCCGAGCGGAACATCGCTTTTGCTCAGGAAAAGGGCTTGCTGTATATGCAGGTATTGCGGGCAGCTTGTTTGGAAATTGGGAATTAATTTTGTTTCACAAATCTGTGTGAAACATCTGCGTAACATCTGTGTGAAACATCTCCCCTCTTAACCGATACATTTGCCCAACTACAGCGCCTCCTAAATGGACTACGACTACATCATTATCGGCAGCGGATTCGGTGGCTCCGTCAGCGCCTTGCGGCTCTCGGAAAAAGGCTACAAAGTACTCGTCATCGAAAAAGGGAAATGGTACCGAACAGCGGACTTTCCTAAAACTAATTGGAGCCTATCCAAATGGCTGTGGTTGCCCTCGCTTCGCTGGCATGGGATTATGAAAATCACTATTTTCCGACATGTGGGCATCGTGTCGGGCACAGGCGTGGGCGGCGGCTCGCTGGTGTATGCCAATACACTTCCTGTGCCCAAATCTGCCTTTTTCAACTCCGGCAGCTGGGCCAAACTAGCCGATTGGCAGCAAGAACTCTTGCCTTATTACGACCGCGCCCTTCAAATGCTTGGAGCAAACAAAAATCCTCGTTTTTTTGACGGCGAGCACGCGCTCGAACACCTGGCAGAAGACATCGGACAAAAAGAACATCTCGTCGCCACCCAGGTAGCCGTATACTTTGGCGAGTCTGGCAAAACACATCCCGATCCCTATTTTGGGGGCAAAGGCCCGGAACGCAGCGGCTGCACCTTCTGTGGAGCTTGCATGACCGGCTGCAGGCACAACGCCAAAAACACCTTGGACAAAAACTACCTGTACCTGGCCCAGCAACTCGGGGCAGAAATTCTGGCTGAACAGGAAGTGACCGATGTGCGCCCAATAGGGAAGGCGGATGGCTCTGAAGGATATGTTATTGAATACCAAGATGCTACGCGATTTTTCAAAAGAAAAAAAACACTGCAAACTAAAGGGGTCGTTTTCGCGGGAGGGGTGCTGGGTACGGTAGCCTTATTGCTCAAAATGAAAAAATCTTCCCTTCCGCGTTTGTCCGATATGGTGGGAAAAGAAGTGCGCACAAACAACGAAAGTTTGATCGCAGTCACACAATTAGACAATACTTCCGACCAATCCCAGGGCATTGCCATTGGCGCAATTTTGCACACGGACGAGCACAGTCACCTCGAATTGTGCCGCTATGGCGCAGGTTCCGGCGCCTGGCGGCTCACGTTTTTGCCTTTTGTGGACGGGCCGAATCTGGTGGTTCGGCTTTTCAAAATGATCTGGGAAGTGTTCAGCCATCCAAGGCAATACTGGCAATACCTAAGGGTAAAAGACTGGGCCAAAAGCTCTTCGGTCATGCTTTTTATGCAGACGCTGGACAGCACCGTAACC
>JBBQSW010000209.1:0-6836 GCA_038213575.1 Chitinophagales bacterium
GCCGACATGGGTACTCCTTTGCATGGCGATGTGATCGAACGTCAATTGGGTGGTATGCTCACTGAAATGCAATCCATGTCTAAAAGCATGGGTGCACTCAAAGCACTCCAAGAAGTAGATTTTTCTGGCACTTCTGACCAGATCAAATCCATGAGCAATTTCTACACTAAGATGAACGAAGCTATGTCCGACATGGCTAAGTCTGCCGAAGATGTAAAAGCGTACAAAGATCAGTTGGGCGCGCTCAACAAGAACCTTGGATCGCTCAACACAGTGTACGGAAATATGCTCTCTGCGATGTCCAACATTGGTCGTCAGTAAGGCGATGCATTTGGTAACTAACCTTTCAGTTTCACAATCAAAAACTTAAAGACTTATGTCAATACCAAAGGAGCCGCGGCAACTGATGATCAACCTAATGTATCTGGTGTTGACCGCGCTGCTGGCACTTAACGTGTCAGCCGAGGTAATGAATGCTTTTTTCTCCCTCGATAAAGGGATGAAAGAAAGCCGTGATATTGTAGAAAAAAACAATGGCTCCCTTACTACGGCCATTGAAAAAGCTGCCCAGGATTACCCTAGTCCTCAAGCGGAGGATTACAAGGCAAGAGCTATCAGATCCAACCAGATTGTCAACGATTTCGTAGTTTATGTTCAAGGGATTCGCGACAATCTTTATGCAAAGGCTGGTGGTGAAAACCCTAAAGTACCTGGTCAGCCCAAAGACATTCGCAACAAGGACATCACGACCAAGATGTTTGTAAATGACGGATTAGGCAACGAAATTCAAGAAAAGATCAAAGAGCTGCGTACTCAGCTATCCGGCATTGTTGACAATGACGCATTGACGGTGGCTTCATTGCCATTGTCTGTGGAAGAACTGCCAGCGGGTACCAAAGCCAAATCCTGGTCTGAATTCAAATTTAAGCAAATGCCTGTTGCTGCTGTTTTCCCATTGTTGGGAAAAATCCAGAGCGATGCGAAGAACTCTGCAACTGCTGTTTTGAACTATTGTGCAACCAAGGTTCAAGGTACGGACCTCAAGTTTGACAAGTTTATTCCTGGGGTTGCTCCCAAGAAGAATTATGTCATCCTGGGTGATGAATTTGAGGCAGAGGTATTCTTGAGCGCATTTAGTTCAAAGACCGACAATGTGAGCATTAATGTCAATGGGAATAATGTTGCGCTTAAGGATGGAATTGGAACCTATAAAACAAAGCCAAGTAATGTTGGCGAGCAGAAGTATAGTGTGTCAATTAACATCAAGAACCCAACTACAGGCACGACCGAGACCGTAAAGAAAGAGTTCTCTTATGAAGTAGGTCAACGTTCTATTGCGGTTCAGTTGGACAAGATGAATGTGTTTTACATCGGTGTTGAAAACCCTATCTCCGTTTCTGCGGCAGGTGTTTCTTCCAATGATGTAAAGGTATCGGCTTCTGGAGTCAACGTTGCAAACAAAGGTGGCGGCCACTTTATTGTGACCGCTTCTACCCCTGGCGAATCTATCCTTACAGTTTCTGCACCAGGTGTTTCTCAACGTTTCACTTACCGTGTCAAACGTATTCCTGACCCAACCCCACTGCTTGGTGCCAAACACCGTAGCAAAGCTATGCCCAACGGTGAGTTCAGAGCTCAAGGTGGTATCGCTACTGTGTTGGAAAACTTTGACTTTGACGCAAAATGTGATGTAGCTGGCTTTGAAGTCACCTGGTTGCCCAAGCGTCAAGACCCAATCTCAAAGCAAAATTCCGGCGCCCGCTGGAATGGCGATGTGCAGGATTGGATCAGCAAAGCAAAGCCAGGCGATGCTTATTTCTTTGACGATATCAAATGCAAATGCCCTGGTGACGCCGCAGCGCGTAACCTTGGCGGTCTTGCTTTCAAAATTCGTTAAGCGTGCAATAAATTTAAGTTGAGAAAGGTTTGGCAACAAACTTTTCTCAACTTCTTCAAAATTCCCCACCCTTTTGAAACTCCATTCTAAACGTACTACTTTAATGCTAATCAATACCCAACTGCGAGTCATGCAAACATTTATGAAACTGATTTGCCTTTGCCTCTTCCTCCTGCTTGGCGGGACGACGACGCTGTTGGCACAGGATCCCGAAGAAATCGAAACCTCGCCAGCTACAGGCACGGAAGAGGAAGCACCCTTGGTGGAAGACCCAGCCGATGCCCCAATTGATGAAGTGGTTAAAAAAGACATCGTGGGTGAGCGCAGGATTTTGAAATACCCGCTCCTCCGCGAAAGCGATGTTTTCTGGGAAAAACGCATCTGGCGTATCATTGACGTTCGTGAGAAAATGAATCTCCCGTTCGCCTACCCTGAAGACCCATTCTTCAAAATCCTTTCGGATGCTGCTACCAAAGGCGATTTGCCGGTGTACAGCACGGACGAGGATGGCGCGAAATTCAAAAAACGCCTCAGTACAGACGATGTGCTCTCTATGCTCTCAAAAGCCGACACCGTAGTTACTTTTGATCCTGAGACGTACGAAGAGAAAGTCCAGATCGTGCGCAACGACATCAACTGGGAAGACGTAAAGCGTTTCCGTCTTAAAGAGGTGTGGTTCTTCGATAAGCAAGCTTCCATGCTGCGTGTTCGTATCCTAGGCATCGCGCCAATGATTGACGTGCGTGACAATGAAGGCAACTTCCGCTTCGAGAAGCCTATGTTCTGGGTTTACTACCCACACGCTCGCGAAATGTTTGCGAGGCACAACTATTTTGCACTCGGTGGGAACACCATGGCTCAACTCACTTGGGACGATGTATTCGAAAAACGTCTTTTCGCATCCTATATCTACAAGGAGTCAAACGTGTATGATCGTAAAATTGACGAATACCTGCAAGGGGTAGATTTGCTCATGGAATCAGAGAAAATCAAGAACGAGATTTTTAACTGGGAACATGATCTCTGGCAATACTAATCCTGTTTAAAGGTTTTTGACTTCATAAAACGGGGTTCGATGCAATGCATCGAACCCCGTTTTTGTTGGTGATTGCGAAATGAATTTCACGCTACTTGATTACCAACGGCTTCGACTCAAACCGTTTGCTCGGGTGCAGAACCTGTACAACATAGACTCCTTTTGGAAGATTGTTGGTATGTACATACGATTGGTTTGCAATGTTTTTCTGTTCGAAAACGATTTTACCCAATAGGTCGAATACCATGAGATCTGCTGAGGTTTCTGATTCGGGCAATTGAACGCGGAAGCCTTCACCTGAGGCTGGATTTGGGAAAATTGACCACGGTTCAAACGTGGCTGCTGCCTCGGTAAGCCCAACTGTTGCGCAAGTGAGCGATTCAAGCAATGTGGTCGTGTTTACCCAAAAAGTGTCTCTGTAGGGCTTCCATTGTGCTTGCTCATATAGGTCTGTATGACCTGCGCCAGCCACAGTGAGGAGATTGTTCCATAGTCCTACCGTTTCTGCTTGTGCATGGACGAGGCTGCTGCCTTCAAGGAAAGCGATGTTGGCGGCAAGCCCGTATGTGTACGGAACCGTAGCATCGGCAGTGCCGTGAATGCTGACGAGTGGCGATTCGGTGTTGTCTACCCAAAAGCTGCGGTAAAGCCCTCCAGACATGTTCACAACAGCGTTAGAGTGAGAGGAATAGGTCTTGTTTGAAGCAGTCCCACTGATACCCTCCAGTCCTCCGTTTACCGTTACCAGATTTTGAAGGAACGCTGGGATTTGGTCGTCAAGGTCTAAATAGGCCGTGTGCATTGCTGCGACCGCTCCTGCCGAATATCCACCGATGAAGATGTTAGAGGCGTCTGCACGGAAAAGGTTTGCTGTTGCTGCGTCTTCACGGAAGTACCGCACCGCAGCTTTCATATCGCCAGTTGCTTTGATCGCAGTGTCAAAAATCTTGTTAGAATCGGGAATACCCAAAACGAGGAATGGAAAGAGGCGGTATTGAATGGATACAGCCACATATCCTTTTTTTGCAAGTAGTTCGCACCATTGCTGCATCATACTTTTGTCGCCAAAAATAAAACTGCCTCCGTGTGCCAGTATAACTACCGGGCGGGCAGAAAGGTTGTCGCCTTCTGGCTCATACACGTCCATGGAAAGATTGATGTTTTGCCCAAGATGGCTGACCGTGGGAGCGTAAACTACGGTCGTTTTTTTGATGGTCGAGAAGACGTTGTCTAGGTAGCGCGAGCCATCGCAGCCAGGATTTTGAGCAGGTAGCAAGGCTGTAAAAAAGGCCAAAAAGGCCATTAGGAGTAGCAATTTTTTCTTCATAACAAGGGTAAATTCAATTTATAGTTAAAAAAACAGAGGGGTGAAGTTACAGATATGATTCTTTCGGAATCAAATATCTGCAAATTCACCCCTCAATGATATGGATGTTGCGGAATCTGGACGCTTTTTGGTCAGGTGCGTTCTATGCCATCTCTTTTTCAGAGGCAAAGTTGGCAGCCACAAACTCACGGTTCATGCGAGCAATGTTGCTGACCGATATTTCCTTTGGGCATTCGGCTTCGCAGGCCTGTACGTTGGAGCATTTTCCAAAACCCTCTTTGTCCATCTGTGCTACCATGCTCAATACACGCCGGTGCCGTTCTACCTGCCCTTGTGGAAGCAGGGCCAAGTGACTGATTTTAGCGGAAGTGAAGAGCATGGCC
Organism: Chitinophagales bacterium; assembly: GCA_038213575.1. Taxonomy (GTDB): domain Bacteria; phylum Bacteroidota; class Bacteroidia; order Chitinophagales; family Saprospiraceae; genus M3007. The sequence continues at coordinate 4,644 of JBBQSW010000209.1, forward strand.
GAGGCGTTGGGACATGCTGCGACACAGGCACCGCATCCAATACAGGCGGCGGCATCGAATGCATGACCGGCTTGATCTTTTTCAACAGGAATGGAATTGGCATCCTGCGCTTGTCCAGTATTTACACTCACATAGCCACCTGATTGAATAATGCGGTCGAACGAGGAACGGTCTACCACAAGGTCTTTAATCACGGGGAATGCTTTGGCGCGGAATGGTTCTATTACGATGGTATCGCCTTCGTGGTAGTGCCGCATGTGAACCTGGCAGGTGGTGGTGCCTTTCATGGGGCCATGGGGGCGACCATCTATGACAAGCGAGCAGGTTCCGCAAATGCCTTCACGGCAGTCATGTTCGAATGCTACGGGTTCTTCACGGCTTGCCAGGAGTTGTTCGTTGAGTACATCGAGCATTTCGAGGAACGACATATCGGGGTTTACGTCTGGGAGTTCGTAATTGACGAATTCGCCTTTGTATCGGCCACCTTGTCGCCAGATTTTGAGTGTGAGTTTCATCTCTATTGTTGATTTTGCCGCCCCGACTTGGCGGGGTTGATTCAGATATTGCTTTATTGCTAGAAGTTAGATTTCCAACCCTGCAAATAGTGTTATGGTGTTAAATTTCAAGGGGATGCCTTTGCCAAAGCCCAGTATGCCGAAGTCGTCACGAATCCCCATGATAATCCGGCTTTTGCCTTCTTCCCCGAGTCGAACGCCAAAGCCGCAACTAGGCCCCAAATAGGTTCTTTGGATAAATTTGGTTTCGTTCACAACCGAGCCCCCCACTTGAAATTCTTGGTGCATTAAGTAATTTCCAAAAACTCCTGCTTCGAAATACCATTTTTTCTTTTTGTCCAATTGCCACACCAAGGGCATTGCACGCAGGGTGATGTATTCAAAAGTCTCTTTCTCGGTTTCATTTTTGCGTTTAAAATGACTGAATGCCACCCCCAAAGACCAAGCATTTCCTTTTGAATTGATAAACCAGTATTCAAGTCCGATCGAAAAGCCAGGCTTGGGTTTCAATTCTTTTCCACGTTCACCCAGTGTGCCAATGGGCATTCCTAGAAAGATGTGTGCCGCGCGTTCCTGTGCTACTAGGCTCGTTGTAAAAAAGAAGAACAAAAGGGTTAATCGGTTCATTTTTCAACCTTTACAATCGCAGAGCAATTGTCAATCAGCAAATTGCCGTTAGTTTGTTCGAATCCAAGAGCGTAGTACGCCATCAAATCCAATTCGTCATAATCGGCCAGCGTCGGTGTCAGCACAAATTCGTACCGTACCCATTTAGAATGGCTAACGGCTTGGCTTTCGGCCAGCAACTCTTCCTGTTTGGAACTGGTATTGTAGCCCCAGATTTTCAAGATCGTAGGGGCATTTAAATTTACGACTTCACGGCTAAGGGGCGTACCTGATCTGTATGTATTGGATCTTGCCAACCACAAACTAAATGTGTAGGTAGCACCTTTTTCCAAAAAATCCATAAGCGGTTGCCCCACTCCTTCCCAGGTATTGACTTCTCGTACTACGAGGCCCAGATAAGTATCGCCATCTTGTGGAGGCATACTTACCTGAAAAGAACCAGGTTGTATATCAGGTGGCGTTTGATCTTCACTACCCAAATTTATCCAGCCAGATGGCACCGTTCCCGCTGCGCCGCTACCTCCATTTTCGAAAGAAGGGTTGTCCAACAAAATAACTTTTTGCGCCAAGATTTCCTCCGTCGTACAAAAAGCAACCAATAAAAACAGAGACCAGTACTTTTTCATAATCAATGCCATGATGCCCAGAGCAAAATGAATGCGCAGCCCAAAAGGGCAAACCGTAACCTCGAGGAAACTGAACTAACGATCACTTAAATCAAGGTTTTTCCACCGTTATAGATACAGCTTTCGAGTTGTTATCATAAAAGAAGATGATGCCAATGGCATACTTGTCTCCAGTACCCGGGTTTGAACTATCCGGGTTCCCATAAGCCGCAATTACCTCGGCTTTTGTACTTCCGACCCCAATCCCCTTCTCCGTTTTCAACGCAAAGACTCCAGAGAACTTCAGGCTTTTGATCTTCATTTGAGCGTTAAAAGTTGCCTCAGAAGTAGGTTCTATATAGATTATCACCCCCTTAGATGTATAGGTAAGGTAGTGATAATAAATGCCTCCCCCGGACGAATTAAGCGGGAAAGGCACGCCATAG